>JBJEKE010000049.1:0-5217 GCA_051878475.1 Muribaculaceae bacterium
TCCCAAACGAATAACCCTTGCATACCTTTCACGTCGCCCGGATTGATATACTGGTAGGCATCGGTGGTATTGGTGGCTGTTTCAGAACTCTCTTCGCCATACAGCACTCCGTAATAACGAGGATGCGATTGCAGAGCAGTCCAGTCGGCATATTTTGCCGGCCATCTGTCGCTGTAGAAACGCCCCTTGTTGGTGGTATTTTCATCGTACCTGAATCCTGTAGGCCTTTCAGGTTGCCATATGTTAGCAAATGATATGTCAGAGCCTTGGTATAACCAGTGGGTTTTCCCTGTTGAATAGCCTTCGATGTTGAATCCATATCCCGACCTTAAATCATCATCCGGCTTTAATGCTTGATATGAGTTGCCCCAGCGGAACTTCCCGCCTTCCATCAGCGGATTCTCACATGGCTCACCGACATATTTCATATTGCGGTTCATCCAATAGCAAGTGTGCGATGTTGATGTCTCACCGTAAACGGTAGTCGTTGGGTATGTTATGTTAACGCTCATAGGAACTTCTCCAATGCCTTGGCTGACGAAGAAGTAGTGGATGCAGGTGTTGTTGTTATAGGTTACCTTAATCACGCCGTGGCGTACTGTGCCGTCGTCGCAGGTGCTTGCCGGGCGGACATCGAAACGCACTTCCGATGCAGTACCGCCGGTAACATCGCTTGTCCCCCAGTTGTCTGAGCCGGTAGGCGCTATCTGCACCCAGTCGGAGCCTTGATCGATATGGGCCGTCCACGGACCATCGGATATTGTGGGATAGAATTGGCGATGGACAGGACCTGTTTCGCTGTCGTCGTCCTCATTGAGTTCCATCAGCCGGAAGTTGAATGGCTGAGTACTTGAAGCCTGTCGCCATACTCCAGCCGGGTTTACCACGCGCTTTACCTGCACAATTCGTACATCCTTGGTATAGGTCGTTCCGTTGATTGTTACAGTAAATCTTACCTTTCCGGTGCGAGTATCGTGAGGGAAATAGTTATAACCGGAGAATGAACTGCCAAGAGAAAGTCCTCTGGTATATATCGGAATAGAATATAAACAACGGTCAGTCAAAACTTGAGAAGGTGAAACCCCACTGACTGATGTTGTAGCATCGCCATCACCTGTTTGGGCAAGAGATAGGATGCCAACATTAGTGAAAGTGTAGTCATACTTATGCCCTTTGTCTCCCCACCAGTGGCTTTCGATGATTTCGGCTTTCACTTGGGTTGAAGATGTGGCGCCGCGCACCACTACAGGTACATTCACTACCTCATTAGGCACATACGAAATGTAGAGCGGGTCTGGGATGGTGATTTCCGGGTCTTCTGCTTCGTACACGATGTGCCAGTCGGGGTCGTTGGCGTTGTTCTTGAACTTTAGCGTCAACTTATAGTGGTAGTTGCGTTCGGCATTGAAGTCATCGGTAACGTTCTTGCCGAGCATAAAGCGATAGGTAATCGGACCTTGCGAGCTGTTGTCCTCGGTGCGGTTAATATAGTAACCCTTCACCTCGATATACGAGCCGTAAGGCTTGTTGTCCTTGCTATCAAAATTATTGTATTGATGCTTTTGGGGGTCGGTTCCCTGCATATTCTCGTAGAAGAAGAGCGCATCGGCAGTTTCCGAGTGGTCGCTGCCTCCTGTGGGGTTACCTTTGGTAATCATTATGCCCGAAGTGTTTTCCGACGACCCCCCGGTGTAAGAGATGGTTTCGCCATCAGCAATTAGCGTATTGCTCAGTGTATAGCCCTCAGCACCAACAGTGTTCTCGTTAGCGAGATAGCACTGTGAGGGGATGTCCTTGATTTGTGCCGAGTGAATGTAGATGTAAATGTTGTCGTTGAGGTTTGCGCCATCGTATGCCACGGTTACTTTCGAGGCAGCGCGGCGAATCCATGCGTGGAGGCTGATGTCGTCGCGGTTGATGGTCACTGTGGGTTCGCTTTCGCCGTCGGAGGCGGTGAAGTAGCCGAACATCTGGCAGTTTGCAGCCACATTATCGGAATTCCAGGTAAGGGCGATGGCTTTCAGCCCACTGATGGTGTTTATTGCCTCGGCGTGGTCAGTGGCGATTTCGCCCATATTGGCCACAGCGTATATTTTATATTTGCCGTAGGGGATAGCCAACTTCAGTTCGGCGTGCGGTGTTGCTGATTCGGCTGTTTTGTTGTTTTCGGCGTCGTTATCGGTGCGGCTTTCTTCAGAAAGGGCATAAGTATTGGTTGTGGCCGTTCCGGAGGTGTAGTGTTGCACCTTCACCAGGTTGCCGCTTTCATCGTAAGCCAAGATATTAAGGTCGTTGATTGCCTTGATGGCATTGCCGGCAGTGCGCGAAGTGAGGCCTTCGGCGAGCGGCTTGAACGAAATGGTGGCGCTCACCACTGTTTCGCCCTCTTTTATCTCTTCCTGCTGCTCAAACTCGCTGAACGTGTCGTCCTGGCAAGCCGAAAAAGCCAGAATCATCAGAAAGGCGGATAATATGTTGAAAAAGTGCTTTGTCATAATTCAAAATGCTATTGTCCGAATCCCGGTTCGAGGATGATTTCGCCATACGGGCGTACGTCGACGGTGCACGAAATCTGGTAGTCGTTCTTTACGGTAATGTAAACCACCACGTGCGAGTTTCGCGGCAGCTGGCTCAGGTTGGTGAGGTATCTGCTGTCGAAATCAATGCCGTCGAGGGTTATCGAAGTCTTGTAGTTAAGCGATGGGTCGGTGGTGTCGGGGTCGTCGTATTTGCTTTCGAGCAGATAGAACGACTCGAGGGCCTTCTCCTCGCCTTTAGCCACTGAAATGGCATCGAACGAGCGCGTGAAGGTGTAGTGCTCGTTGTTCTGGATGGTTGCCACCTCATAGTTTTCTACCTCGCCCTTGATGATTTCGCCTGAAGCATCTTTGGTGAATGTGTAGGTGGTGTTGTTGGGCAGGTAGTATTCCTTTCGGGCTACTTTGTCGAGCGATAGGGCGCTCCAGTTGATGGTTTTGTCGAGTTCGTTCTTTATCACATAGGTGAATTTGGTGGCAGCGCGGGTTACGAACAGAGTGGTGTCGCGGCCGAGTGCTTCGGCCTTGATGGTGTGGTGCTCGCACATTGGCAGCGGCCCGCTGAGCACGTCGGTGTTGCTGGTGGTTTTCACCGTCAGGTTTTTCACTCTGTCGGTAGGAAATGTGGCTCCTTCGCGAATGAAGTTGTTGTCGCTCAGGGCAACAGTTAAGCCTGTCGATTCATAGTAAGTAGAGTTGTTTTCATTGACAAACAGATACACCTCCTTGTCTTCGCCGCGCTCAACCTTGAATTCCTCCTCGCCATACCAAATTGCGGGGCGGCTGTGGAAGTCGAGATAGCGGTTGTGCTCCACAGTGCCGTCGGCGCGGACAATGACTATGCGGAGTGTCTGCATCTTCTCGTTGTCGGTGATGGCGGCGCCGGATGCATCGTAGAAGTCATCAACCGAGCGGGTGATGCCATTGCGCGACATGTCGGCAAGGGCAACGCTGAGCTTGAACCGGGCTTCGGGCCGTGGCTCATCTGCATCGCTGCCGCTTTGGCATGAGGTTAGCAGAAGTACTGATATTGTAGTGAATAAGATGAATAATCGTTGGTGAATCATCTATTATTCAGATTTTTCCTTTATATATGTGGGTTTTAAATGTTGACATCGTTAAGACGCACCACCCAGTCGTTGATTACGATGTGGGTGCGAACCCATTCGTGCTTAGTATCGAGGAAGAACACCATGCTCCAGTTGTATTCGCGGTCGAGGAATTCCTGGCTGCCCATTTCGGAATAGAGTTCGCTCTTGAGCAGCAGCAGATACTGGATAAGCGGTATGTTCACCACATCGTCGCCGGTGTCGTTATTCTTGATAACGAGGCGCGGTTTGTTTCCGCCCCACAGGCGCGAAGTCGACAGCTCGGCATAGGCCACAATCACATCCTGCTCCATGCCCTCGTAGTTGGTCATGGTTCCGGCCACAGCTTGGCCCTGAGTCCAGGGGAAGTAGCTGATGGTGCGGTCGGGGAGTATGTTGTTGCTGCACGACAGCATAGTGTTGTCGTCCATAATCGATATGGTGAAGTCTTTGTCGGACACTTCCTTGCCGTTGAGCTGTTGCAGAACGATGCGGATGTTGTTGGTGTCCTTCATCATGTGGACGGTGTAGTCCTTATACATGTCGCCCACCACGGTCACGTCGAGCGAGCCGAAGAACAGGTCGTGCAGACGGCGGGCCGATGTGTAGCCCGTATGGTTGAGCTTTACTTGCAGTGAACTGAGTGTAGTGCGGGTTTGCGGAGTAATAAGCGAGAACGAAGTCTTTTCGCATGCCAGGCCGCCGTAAGCCACCAGATGGTAGTTTCCTTCGGGCAGGTCGATGGTCATGCGATAGTTCTCGTCGGCGAGAACATCGGTGGTTTCGGTGCGCGATTCAACGAAATTTCCCTCGCTGTCGTAGATATAAAGCGTGAGGCAGTCAACCTGCGACATGAATGCGTTGGCATAGAGCATATTATAGTCGTAAACGAATCGCAGGTTCACTCCACGCGGACATTCCTCGAGGTCTTCAAAGAAATTGTCGTCGCACGAAGTCATTGTTGGTAACATGGTTGCGGCGGCAAGCACCGCAACCATGAACGATAATATTTGACGTTTTGTTCTCATTCTAATGTTATTAGAACTCAATGTTATTAACGCGAACTACCCAAGGCAATACCTTAACAGATACGTTGAAATAAATATTGATTTCTTCGTCTGGGTCTGTTGGCTTAACTGGATCTGGGTCGCCACCAGGAGTGTTGGGATCGTTTGGTTCTGGATGACCGAAGTTGCTAATTGAAGTAACAGCGAGCTTGTAAACGTTGTTACGAACTACACAGAATTCCATTGGACCCATTTCTGCTGGTTTGCCGTTGTCATTGTGACGGTTCCAGTAGTAATAGTACATATAGTATTCTCCGTTGTCTGGCATATAACGTGTGAAGCCGAATTGAGCAACATTACCTGCAGCAGGACCCTTTTCAACAGTATTAGCTTTTTCGTAAGCTACAGCCAATGCTGGCATTGCATTTGCCTTTTTTGCAGCAGTTTCAACCTGTGACCAGTTACCGTAAACTACATTCTGGAATACATAAATAGGTTGGGTCTTATCAGCGATTGTAAAGCTTGAACCTTCAGGAATCACGAGTTTGCCTTTGAATACAACGCCTGTAGTAATGCCATTCTTTT
>JBJEKE010000050.1:0-5183 GCA_051878475.1 Muribaculaceae bacterium
CCTGACACTTATCGACCACATCGAAGAGCCATACATACGCGCATCCATCATAACAACCGCCGATTACATCGGGCCGATTATGACACTCTGTCTGGGCAAACGTGGCGAACTGATTAAGCAGAACTACATTCATGGCAATCGCATGGAGCTGATATTCGACATGCCTCTTGGCGAAATCGTAATCGACTTCTACGACAAGCTGAAGAGCATTTCGAAAGGCTACGCTTCGTTCGACTATCATATCCACGATTTCAGGGAATCGAAACTCATCAAGCTCGACATCCTGCTCAACGGCGAATCGGTGGATGCACTGAGCACCCTCACCCACGTGGACAACTCAGTGTCGTTCGGGCGCCGCATGTGCGAAAAGCTGAAAGAGCTGATTCCACGCCAGCAATTCGACATTGCCATCCAGGCTGCTATCGGAGCCAAGATTATTGCCCGCGAAACCATTAAGGCCGTGCGCAAGGACGTTACTGCCAAGTGCTATGGCGGCGACATCAGCCGAAAGCGAAAACTGCTCGAAAAGCAAAAGAAAGGCAAGAAACGCATGAAGCAGATTGGCTCGGTTGAAGTACCGCAAAAAGCATTCCTTGCCGTGCTCAAACTCGACTAACCCACCGAAATTGATTAACCTTCAAATAACATTCATATATTATGGATAACTTCTTTTTTAGCATAAGGACTACCATAAAACGCTTTGCAAGCGGTAGTAATGTCCTTATCGTTGCCACTTTGCTGGCTCTTGTGTGTGCCAATGTACCTGGAATCCGTGAGTATTACAACTGGTTCTGGGAGCTTCCCGTTGAGCTGAAGCTCGGCAGCTTCAACCTATTCAGTCACAATGGCCATCCAATGACAATGCTCGAATTTGTCAACGATGCCCTCATGGCTGTGTTCTTCTTCTCTATCGGCTGCGAAATCAAGCGTGAAGTGCTTATTGGAGAACTATCATCGTTCCGTCAGGCCTTGCTTCCTATCATTGCAGCTTGTGGCGGTATGATTTTCCCTGTGTTGGTGTTCTACGGCATCGGCATTTCGGAAGGAGGCGACTTCCTTAACGGATGTGCAATTCCAATGGCCACCGATATTGCATTCTCGCTCGGTGTGCTTACCATGCTCGGCAAACGTGTGCCCATCTCACTGAAAGTGTTTCTTACCACATTAGCTGTTGCCGACGATATCGGCGGCATATTGGTGATTGCAATATTCTACGGAAGCACTATCAACTTCACCTATCTGCTCAGCGCATTCGGATTGCTCCTGTTCCTGGCAATAAGCGGCAGCGTGTTCCACATCCGCAGAAACCCATACTACATTGTGTTCGGTATTGCAATCTGGTATCTGTTTGTTAACTCAGGTATCCACCCAACCATCTCGGGCGTGCTCATTGCATTTTGCGTACCTGCAACTCCTAAGGTCGCTCCTAAAAGCTTCCTCGAAAAGATGGAACGATTGGTTAAGCGATTCCCGGTTCGCGAAGAAGGTGAACTGGAAACCCGCACCATGATGACCGCAAACCAGCTCGACTGGGTTAATGAAATCAACACTTCATCGAACCAGATCGTATCGCCTCTCCAAAAATTCGAGGAAATGCTTGCCGGTGTTGTAAATATGTTCATCATTCCGTTCTTTGCATTTGCCAACGCTGGTATCTATTTGCTCGACATGGAACCGAGCGCAGCCTACAGTGGTGTGGCACTTGCCATTATCGGTGGCTTGTTTATTGGTAAATTCACCGGTATATTCCTGTTCTCGTGGGCAACTATCAAATGCGGATTTGCCCGAATGCCTCTCCACTCAACATGGAAGATGCTTGCCTCGGTTTCGATGCTGGGCGGTATCGGCTTCACAGTTTCGCTGTTCATTGCTACTCTATCGTTCAAGGGTCCGGATGCCGCATCGGTGCTTAACGATGCAAAGCTGGGCATTATCCTCGGTTCGTTAATCTCAGGTATTGTAGGCTTCTTACTACTTAAAGCCACCCTCCCCAAAGAGGCTGCCGAAGAGGTTGAAGAATAACATTTCAAATTAGTATAGTAACATCACAATGATGGGGCGCGGCACATACTTTTCTGCCAAGCCCCATTATTATAAACATATTTCAATTATGACTCCTGATAACATCAACATCCGTCTTGCCGACAACAACGATTACCCACAACTTATTGCCTTGTTCAGCGAATTTGCCGACTTCGAAGGGCGTAAGGAACAGATGACCAACACATTGGAGAAGATGAACGCCGAAAGCGATTTCTTCAATTGCCTGGTTGCTGAAAAAGACGGCAAGATTATTGGATATGTGGCTTTCTTCTATTGCTACTTCACCTGGAGCGGCAAAGCACTGTATATGGACGACCTTTACATCACTCCCGACTATCGGGGCAAGGGACTTGGCACCAGATTCATAACTATGCTTAAAGAGATAGCGGCACAAAGCGGATGCCACATCATGCGTTGGCAAGTGGCCGACTGGAACGAACGTGCACGTGCCATCTACAAGGGAATAGGAGCTGAGATTAACGAGGAAGACCGCAACTGCGACATCATTCTATAACTCTCACCACAACCACATCACCTCCCGGCTTGCAACGATATCGATCGGATGTCCGTACGCCGGGCACCCAAATCACTTCGCCGGCTGCTTCAAGCACCCAGGCATTGCGTTTCTGAAGCGGATCGTATTTGGCATCGGTAAACAAATCGCTCAGGAGTTTACTCCCTTTCAAGCCGAAAGGATGCATACGGTCGGCACGCCGCCAATGTCGCAGCACAAGCGGCACACCCATAATGGCGCTATCGAAATAAGCGACCGAAGGATTTCGTCTGAATGCTACTTTCGAAAATGCAATCACCTCTACGGCAAGTTGCAATGGCAAATCGGACGGAACGTCAGGCAAAACAAACCGGTATTCTGCGGCAATGGCATCATCGTTATCGGTCAAAGAAATAGTAAAGGCTTTACGACCAACATCGATGCGATGCGATTGCGAAATGAAAATGTGCCCAGTCCCATCGGCTGATGAAATAGCTTGAATCAATTCGTCGGCCTGTGCAGAATTGAATCCGTAACGGCTAACAATCTCGTAGAGCAGTGCATCACTGCCACGATAGCCAAGAAGTTTGGCATAATCTACCGCGACAACGCCATTGTCGATTGTGCAGCAATCGGCCATCGCACGTTCCAGGGCACCTTGATAGAACTCATTGCACGACAGCAGCGAATCAATTGTCCGCAACATGGCATTGTCGGGAAACAGAGCATTTATTTCAGGCAAAATGCAGTTACGTACCTTATTCCGGCCAAAATCAATCGAAAAATTTGTAATATCGGTTACAAACTGCTGATTGCAGCCATCAAGGAAGGCCTCGATATCGGCACGGGTGACAAAAAGCATCGGGCGAACCACATTGCCGTTCTTTGGCTTGATAGACGACAGCCCTTTTATCCCGGAACCTCGAAGGGCATTGATAATGAAGGTTTCCTTGCGGTCGTCAGCATGATGCCCCACAGCAATGGCACAGCAATGTCGTTCTCCAAGCAAGTGTTCGAACCAGTCGTAACGCAATTCGCGACATGCCATCTCAAGTGAGGTCTTATGTCGGCGTTGATAATCCGGCACATCGAAATCAATAGTGGCAAGTTCAACCCCCAGACGAGCACACAAATCGGCTACAAACGAGGCATCGCGGTTCGAATCGTCGCCACGCAGATGAAAATTGCAATGCGCCGCCACACACTCATACCCCAACGCACGCAACGACAACAGTAAAGCCACCGAATCGGCTCCACCACTCAATGCTACGAGCACCCGTGCACCAGGCTCAAGCAAGGCATACTTATCGATGCATTCACTTATTCTGTCAATGAAAGCCATATCGAGATATTACCACATCTACCAGATGATTTTCTGTTACGACAATATTATTACAAATATAAACAACTGTCGAGGATTTTTTGTAAATTTGCACGCGTAAATTTACACATTCATCAAAAAGACATGTTAGAAAAGATTAATCAACTTCGCGAAGATATAGCCCGGCTGAAAGCTGAGAATGCCGAGCAGATTGAAGCACTGCGCATAAAATACCTGAGCAAGAAAGGAGAGATTTCGGCTTTGTTCAACGACTTCCGCACTGTTCCTAATGAACAGAAAAAGGAAATCGGCCAGAAACTCAACGAGCTGAAGAACATTGCAACCGAAAAAATCAATGCTCTGCGCGAAGCATTTGCTTCGAAGGACGACACATCGTCGGACATAGACCTAACCCGTTCGGCTGTGCCTTACGCTGAAGGCTCGCGTCATCCGCTTTCGCTGGTTAAGAACGAAATCATCGACATCTTCTCGCGCCTTGGCTTTACAATTGCCGAAGGTCCGGAAGTTGAAGATGACTGGTATGTGTTCTCATCGCTCAACTTTGCTGCCGACCATCCGGCACGCGACATGCAGGACACTTTCTTCATTCAGCGTAACCCAGACGTGCTTCTGCGCACCCACACATCATCGGTACAAAGCCGTGTGATGGAGAAAACACAGCCACCGATTCGCATCATCTGCCCCGGACGTGTATATCGCAACGAGGCAATATCATACCGCGCACATTGCTTCTTCCATCAGGTTGAAGCTCTATACGTCGACAAGAACGTAACTTTTGCCGACCTAAAGCAAACACTTTTGTACTTTGCAAAGGAAATGTTCGGACCAGAGACAAAGATACGTCTGCGCCCGTCGTACTTCCCATTCACCGAGCCATCAGCCGAAATGGATATATCATGTAACTTGTGCGGTGGCAAAGGTTGCAACTTCTGCAAGCACACCGGATGGGTTGAAATCCTCGGCTGTGGTATGGTTGATCCGAATGTGCTCGAAGCATGCGGCATCGACAGCAAGCAATATACCGGTTTTGCTCTCGGTATGGGAGTTGAGCGTATCACCAACCTGAAATACCAGGTAAAGGACTTGCGTATGTTCTCCGAAAACGATGTGCGTTTCCTTGAAGAATTCGAATCAGCTCATTGATAAATGAATGCCACAATTTGTATGTAATATTATTGCTATAGGCATCGGTGGTGCCTTGGGTGCAATACTCCGATATTGTGTGTCGTTGTTTGTCAGCGGCACACATTCTGTTTTCAACCTTGGCACTATCGCCGTCAATCTCATTGGCTCGCTCGTAATTGG
>JBJEKE010000051.1:0-21864 GCA_051878475.1 Muribaculaceae bacterium
AAGGTATGCGAACACCCTCGGGCCGAGAACTCAAAATCGATGGGAAATCCCACCTTGATGTCATCGAACAGTACATCGCAATCCCATGGTTTTTCCGACTGGTTCATAAAGGCAATCTCTATGCGATCGACTGACTTGAGGAACTTGCAACAGCTGAGGTCGAATATAACGGTGCGCCACAGCGACGGCATATAAGCGCTCTTGAGCACAAACCGACGGCTGCGCGAGCCAAGCGTCACTCTAACCGAATCGGCGCTGCCGGGACGGGCTGAGGGGGTGAGGATGTCGAACGAAAGCATCGAGCGCCCATCAAGGCTTATTGGCTTGGAAAAGATGCGGGCAATGCCCTTCCATCGGTCGGCCTGTAGGCCTCTCGATGACAGTTGCAAGCAAGCGGCACCCTCGGTGCCTTTGCCGGCCGTGATGGAAGCGGTTTCACCCGAAATAGGTTGCCAGCCGTCGGTGTCGGTGTTGAACGAGCCGAGACTCATCACATCGGACAGCGAGCAGCGGTTGGAGTAGTCGGCAATATAAGGTTTCTGAACTGCAGCTGTCAGCAAAGGAGCGGCAACGACAATAGAGGTAATGGCCAAGCAGAACTTGTTGATTATTTGCATCATGGCATATATCTTTAGGGGGATTATGAAAAGCAGCCGGCAAGTACAGAATCCTGTCGGCTGCCATTTAAATTTTTAGCGAGGAGCAGCGCACCTCTTGCAGAATTTGCTTAAAGCAATGTATTGGGGTCGAGGTTGTTACGCTCTATATCCTTGAAATATTTGTATGTTCCCACCTTGAGCTCGTAGGTAGCAGCCTCATCGGCCACGATAATGGCATGCTGATGCATCTGGAGCGTGCTGATAGTCCACATCTGGCTTACCGCCCCTTCAACGCCGTGCTGAAGTGCACGCGCCTTGTTGTGGCCATTGACAATGAGCATCACCTCCTTTGCAGCCATCACAGTGCCCACACCCACAGTGAGTGCTGTTTTGGGCACCAGCGAAGTATCGTTGTTGAAGAAACGGGAGTTGGCGATGATGGTGTCCTGTGTGAGAGTCTTCATTCGGGTGCGCGAGGTGAGCGACGAGCCGGGTTCGTTGAATGCAATGTGACCGTCGGGGCCCACACCACCCATAAACAGGTCGATACCGCCATACGAGGCAATCTTGGCCTCGTAGCGTGCACACTCAGCCACAGGATCAGCAGCATTGCCGTTCAGGATATTGACGTTCTCCTTCTTGATGTCGATATGGCCGAAGAAATTGTTCCACATAAAGGAATGGTAGCTTTCAGGATGCTCCTCGGGCAGATTGCAATACTCATCCATGTTGAAAGTCACCACATTGGCAAACGACACCTTACCGGCCTTGTTCAGTTCGATAAGCTTGCGATACATACCCAGCGGCGAGCTGCCGGTAGGACAGCCAAGCACAAAAGGCTTGTCGGCAGTGGGTGCAGCAGCATTGATGCGCGAAGCCACGTAGTTGGCAGCCCATGCCGATACAAGTTCATAGTCAGGTTCTATAATCAGTCTCATTAGTGTATAATATTTTTATATTGATTATCAGAAAATCTACTTTCTACAAAAATAGCAATAAAAATACGCAGATTTGCGAATTATTTAAAAAAAAATATGTATCTTTGCAGATGAAAAGCGGAGGCATACCAATATGCAGCAATTTATGCATTGACAGTCAGCCGCTTATATAAAATAGTCAATAGCAACAACAAATAAGTGAATCATAGGTTAGGAATCCGGTAGCGCGTGAGCGTCGTCGGATTCGTTTTTTCACATCTCCGGCCAACAGAATAGCCACTCGGCCCGCGATACCGGCTATGTGTGCCGTCGCAAGCCAAGCAATAAACACTCCTAGCGGGTGCATTACTTTGCAGTGGATAGAATCTGGGCGATGTCGGTGAAAATGCGGTCGGAAGCCCCGAGGTTCTCGCGAATGTATTCGCCGCACACTTCACCGGCGGCAATGCGAGCATCTTCGTTGGCAATGAGGTGGTCGAGCACTGCCACATAGTCGGCTGCTTTCGATACTGAGAACGCTCCGCCGCGCCCAACGAGGTCGCGCGCCTCCTTGAATTTCTTGTAGTTAGGTCCAAAAATCACTGGGATGCCATACACGGCAGCTTCGTTGATATTATGGATACCAACACCAAACCCGCCGCCTACGTAGGCAATGCTGCCGTAGCGGTAGCACGATGAGAGTATTCCAAAGCAGTCGAGAATCAGGCAATCGGCATCGATTTTCTCACCGTCGTAAAGACGGCTGTATCGCACCGACGGCCGGGCTATCTTCTTGCGGAGGGCATCAACACGCGCATCGTCGAATTCGTGCGGTGCAATGATGAGTTTCATGCGCGGGTGGCGGTTGAAGTAGTCGATTATCAGCTCTTCGTCGCGGGGCCAGCTGCTCCCTGCCACCATCACCATACCATCGGAAGCAAACTCGGCTATCGAGGGAAAATTCTTTGTCGTAGCCATAATGTCGGTGACGCGGTCGAAACGGGTATCGCCGGCAACGATGCTATCGATGCCGATTGTTTTCAATAGTGCCTTCGAATCGGCATCCTGGACATATATTCCGGCTGTGAAGCAGCGAAGCATGCGACGGAACATCGAGCCGTACGCCCGGAAGAAGAGCTGTGAACGGCGGAAGATAGCCGATACAATCATGGTGGGCACGGCATGCTCGCTGAGAGCCTCGAGATAGTTGCCCCAGAACTCATACTTCACGAAAATGGCAAGCGAGGGTTGCAGAGTGCCTATAAACTCCTCGGCATTCTCCTCGGTGTCGAACGGCAGATAGCACACAGCATCTACCATAGCATACTTCTTGCGCACCTCGTAGCCCGAAGGCGAGAAGAAGGTGAGCAGAATCTTACGGTCGGGGAATCGGCTGCGGATGCGTTCGATAATTGGACGTCCCTGCTCGAATTCGCCAAGCGAGGCGGCGTGAATCCACACCGGATGGTCATCGGGCTTGAACTTGGCACGGATGGTCTGCATGGTTTTGGCTTGTCCCTCGGTCATCAGCCGGGCTTTGCGATTCCACAGAGCTGCCGTCTTCACCAATTTCGAATATGCCAGAATGGCTGTGTTATATATTGCGTTCATTGTTAGTGTCAGTGGGTTTTAATAAATGTTTGCCAACCGTGATTTCTTAGAGCGACGACCATTCCATGTATCGCGGTCGATGTAAACACGAAGCAACAGACGCTGATAGAAAGTGAAGTTGTCCTGTGCAAGGTTAAACACCAGCGATGCCTCAAGGTTCATAAAGCTGTTGTTCAGGATAGTGGCCGACACATCGGTACGGTTATAGAATTTCGAGGCATAGTATGCCTCACCCTGATTGAGCACAGGCCCGAAGGTGCTGTAATACGGATAGATAGCCTTACCTGCAAACAGTGTATTCTTCAGCCCGAGCCATCGCCAACGGGCTGCCACATCGAGCCAAAGGCCGGCCGGTGCCTCCCATTTGTCGAATTCGCGGTTACGGGTTATGCCCATCAGCATGCCGGCACGCACTGCAAGGCTGTCGAGAGCTGTGCGGCGACTGGCATCGATGCCCACGTAGGGGTTAACCACGATGTTATCGACGATATGCTGGTCGGCCGGGGCGTTTTTCTGCAATGCCAGATGGTTCATCATGGCAAGGCCACCTACAAGGAAGAGCCCGCGGCGTGGTTTCCATTCGCCGCTGGCAATGATGTTGAAAGCCTCGCGCCGGGTTTCCGACTGCATGCTGCGCCAATCAACCACAGCCTCGAAATAGCCCTCGTGCCGCAGATATTGCACTGCAAGGCCGCGAATGTTGGCCTGCCAGTAGTATGATGAGTCGTTCCAAACATAGTTGGGGAGCGTACGCACCAGATGTGTGCGGGGGAACATGCCGAACGACATACGCCAGCGCTCCGAGCTGTAGCGATAGTAGAGTGTGGGCGAAATCTTGTGTCCGTCCCATTCCGAGCCGATAGGCTGGTTCCACACTGCTCCTCCGGCAATCACGTGAGCACCATCGAGCATCGAAATGCCTATTTCAGGCGCCAGACGGGTCTTGAAATAGGTTTCGGTTGCGGTGTAGGTGTTGTCGCCCTCACGATTGTCGAATATGGTGTTGAAGTCGACATTCCAGTGCAGCTGTTGCGACATTGCCGTGGAAATACCGAGCAGCAGCATTGCCAGCGATGCCACTGCCACAGCCATGATATGTCTACCTTGATCAGGCATTTACAGGCTTTATTAGGTCGATACCGCGACGAATGCGGCGGATGGTTTCCTCGCGACCCATCAGTTCGGTGATGTCGAACATGTGAGGGCCCTTGCATTCGCCCACAACAGTCAATCGGAACGCATTCATCACGTTGCCCATATGGTAGCCGTTGTCGGTAATCCATTTAAGCACAATCTCTTCCGATGGCTTGCTGCTGAAGTCGGGAAGATTCTCAAGCACACCTACAAGTTCCTCCATAATGCGAGGAGTTTCGTCTTTCCAGCGCTTTTTGATGTCCTTTTCGCTGAATGTCTCAGGAGCCACGAAGAAGAACGAAGCCTGCTCCCAAAGGTCCTTGACAAAGCTGATGCGGCTCTTCACCATACCCACGGCGCGTGCCACATATTCGTCGGAAAATCCGGCGATACCCTTTTCATCAAGGATGGGACGGAATAGCGCAGCAAGCTCAGCATCGGGCTTTTCGCTCAGATATTTATGATTGAACCATTTGCCTTTCTCGAAGTCGAACTTTGCACCGTTGCGCGAGCAGTGCTCGAACGAGAAGAGGCTGATGAGTTCATCCATCGACATTATTTCCTGGTCGTTGCCCGGATTCCATCCGAGCAGGGCAAGGAAGTTAACCACAGCCTCGGGCAGATAGCCCTCCTCGCGGTAGCCCTTCGAGATGGCTCCGCTGGCCGGGTCGTGCCATTCGAGCGGAAACACGGGAAATCCGAGCTTGTCGCCGTCGCGCTTGCTCAGTTTGCCGTTGCCCACGGGCTTGAGCAGTAGAGGCAGATGCACGAATTCAGGCATTGTGTCGGCCCAACCGAAAGCCTCATACAGCAGCACGTGGAGCGGTGCCGACGGAAGCCACTCTTCGCCACGGATAACGTGGGTTACGAGCATCAGGTGATCATCGACAATGTTGGCCAGGTGATATGTAGGGAGGTCGTCGGCCGACTTATACAGCACCTTGTCGTCGAGAATCGACGAGTTGATGGTCACCTTGCCGCGAAGCAGGTCGTTGACCACAACATCGTGGTTTGGCTCGATTTTGAAACGCACCACATACTTTTCGCCGGCATCGATAAGTGCCTTCACCTCGTCGGCACTCATGGTGAGCGAGTTGCGCATCGAACCGCGGGTTGATGCATCGTACTGGAAATTGGGAATCTCGGCACGCTTGGCCTCGAGTTCTGCCGGAGTGTCGAAGGCAATGTAAGCCTTGTCGGCATCGAGCAGCTGCTTCACATACTTGCGGTAGATGTCGCGGCGCTCCGATTGGCGATAAGGGCCGTAGTTGCCACCTTCGCGCACACCTTCGTCGATTTTTATGCCGAGCCAGGCAAGAGCCTCGTTGATATAGTCTTCGGCTCCGGGCACAAAACGTGTGGAGTCGGTGTCTTCGATACGAAGAATCATTTCGCCGCCGTTCTTGCGGGCGAACAGATAATTAAACAGAGCGGTGCGCACGCCGCCTATGTGAAGCGGGCCGGTGGGTGATGGCGCAAAGCGCACTCTAACTTTTCTTTCCATATATAATAATGTTGTGTTTACTTTAAATTGTTCGGCAAAGTTATAAAATGCTGACGAAAAATGTATATTACTTATTCATTTTCACTGTTTCGGTGGGTGGAAGCGTTTCATTTCGCTTCTCCACGGCTGCCACGACGCTTTCAGCGAGTTTACGGAATGCCGCACCCGACACACTGTTGGCTATGGCCACCGGTTGGCCGCTGTCGCCGCTGGCACAGATGCTTGCCACCAGCGGTATCTGACCCAGCAGTTCTACTCCCATCTCTTCGGCAAGGCGTTTGCAACCTTCTTTACCGAAAATGTAGTAACGCTCGTCGGGATGCGATGCCGGAGTAAACCACGCCATGTTCTCCACCAATCCAAGAATGGGCACATTCACCTTCTCGCCGGTGAACATGCTTATGCCTTTGCGGGCGTCGGCAAGCGCCACCTCCTGCGGGGTGCTCACCACTATGGCTCCGGTGATGGCAAGAGTCTGGACCAGAGTAAGATGGATGTCGCTGGTGCCGGGAGGCATATCGATTACGAAGTAGTCGAGATCGCCCCACTTGGCTTCGCCGATAAGCTGCTTGAGGGCGTTGCTGGCCATGCCACCGCGCCACAGCACTGCACTGTCCTTGTCGACGAGGAATCCTATCGACAGCACCTTCACGCCATAGGCTTCAGGTGGCAGAATCAGCGCTCCGCCGTCGGGCTGCCGTTCCATATACACTTCGGCTTCTTCGAGCCCGAACATCTTGGGTGCCGACGGACCAAAGATGTCGGCATCGAGCAATCCAACCTTGTAACCCATCTGGGCGAGTGAAACAGCGAGGTTCGATGCTACTGTCGACTTTCCCACGCCGCCTTTTCCCGACGACACCCCTATGATGTTCTTCACTCCGGGCAGCATCTTTACTGGCTTCGGCGTAGGCTGGCGGTACTTGATGGCGATGTTTCCCTTGATTTCAACTTCCGGGCTTATGTAGGTGGAAATGGCCGATTCGGCCGAGCGCACCACCGAGGCGGCAAACGGGTCGGGATTTCGGTCGAACAGCAACGAGAACGACACCTTTGAACCATCAATGCGGATGTCGTCCTCCACCATGCCGTTACTCACAATGTCGGTACCGTTTCCTGGATAGCGCACGTGACGCAAGGCGTCGAGTATAAGGTTGGGATATAATGGATCCATAATCATTTGATATTTAATCGTTGTCAATCATTTTGTTCTTGATTTCGTCGGGGCATTGGATGTAGCCGCGCGAGAAACTGCGGTAAGTGTCCTCTTCAATCTCAATTTCCGGCTCGGCGAGCTCGGTGGTGTGGTCGAGGGCAAACTTGATATATTTAATTGTGAGGCCACGGTCGAGCCACTGCTGCTCGTAGAAGGTGCGTATCTCCAGGATGTCGTCGGCAAGCCCCGAGGCATACAGGTCGGAGGTTTCGGCAAGCACCTTCATGCCATTGTGGTGAACCATTGCCGAAGTGTAGGTGAACAGAAATGGGCTGTCGGTCTTCAGATGCACAGTGCCGTCGGGCTTAAGAATGCGGCGGTAGAGCTGCATGAAACGGGTGGATGTCAAGCGCTTGTTCACCTTCTTCATCTGCGGGTCAGGAAAGGTTATCCATATCTCCGACACTTCGCCTTCGGCAAAGAAGCTGGCTATCAGTTCGATGCTTGTGCGCAGGAAAGCCACGTTGGTCATCTGTTCGGCTTCGGCCTGGCGGGCTCCGCTCCATATGCGGGCACCCTTGATGTCGATGCCTATGAAGTTGTGGTCGGCAAACTTACGCGCAAGTCCTACTGTGTACTCACCCTTGCCGCAGCCAAGTTCAAGCACTATAGGGTTGTCGTTGCCGAAGTATTGCTCGTTCCAGTGTCCGCGCATAGCGAATCCCTTCTCCTTGAGTGTGGCAAACGGATATTGGAACACACACCCGAAGGTTGCCATCTCGGCGAATTTCTTTAGTTTGTTTTTTCCCATCTATATTATTGTCTATACATTTTCAACGAATAAATCGAGCCGTCGGCCATTGCCACAGCCACCACATAGAGCGACGCACCGAGATGCGAGATGTCAATGCTGTGACTCGTGCCGATTGCCTCCGACAGGCACACGCAGCGGCCGGCGATATCGTAGAGCACAACCCGTGCCATTGGCTTGTGGGCGTGCAGCTGCAGCAACGTACCTTCAAAATATGCTGATATGCCTGCTTCGTCTCCGGGCAATTCTACGCCCGACAGCCCCACTATCGAGAATTTCTTCCACTGGTCGGCATTGCGATAGGCTTCTATCAATTCATCAGGCACAGTGAGCGGTACATTTCGGCTGTCGATGCCACGGAACACTTCATCGCCAAGCGACGGCACCGCCACTGCCATCGAGGCGAGCTTTTGTAGCGACGTTGCGCTGTCGAGAGCGTGGTCGTCGATGCGCTCAACCGACGCTGGCAGCGATAACGCTATCAGCGAAGTCAGCTCGGCAAATGCATACTTGCCTATGGTGGTCACCTGCTGTGGCAATGTAATGCTTTCGGCTGCACTGCAACCCGTAAGCAGGAAGTCGCTCACATCGGCCAATCCGTCGGGCAACGTTACCGATGCCAGCTTGGAGTCGGCAAAGAAAGCCCCGCTGCCAATCAAGGCGAGCGAGCCGGGCAAACACACGTCGGTTAGTGCTGTGCAGTCGGCAAAAGCCCATTCACCCACACTTTCAAGCCGGCATGCCGACAGGTCGACACTCCGCAGGGCAGTTCCTTTGAAGGCGTCGTCTCCTATAGATGTCAGCCCTTGTGGAAACCGGAAATCGGCAAGCGCCGTGCATCCGGCAAAAGCACCGGCCGATATAACTGAGACGGCCGGCAGACACACCGATGTCAGAGCCTCGCACCCCTCGAAAGTGTGAGGAGCTATGGTGGATTGCATCGGGTTGCTGTACGACAGCAATGCAGTGCATCGTGCAAAGGCAAAACTTCCCACCTCAGAGGCCGTTGTGCTCACCGCGGTTAGTGCACTACAATCAAAAAAGGCATAGTCGGCAATGGTGGCAAGCGATGACGGAATGTCGATGTCCACAAGAGCCCGGCATCCGGCAAAAGCACCCTCGCCAATAGCTGTAGCACCTTGTGGCAAAACAATTTCAGCAATGGCACTGTTGGCGAAAGCCATCGACGGTATGGTATTGGCAGGATAATCCACCTCATTGGCAAACAAAGGAGTGCCTTCTGCGGTGAAAGCCTCCACAACAACATCCGACATATCAAGGCGTCGAAGCGCCGACAGCGAATCGGCCATGAAAGCAATATCGCGGGCATCGATACGCCCCGAAATCACCAGCTCCGCTATGTCGCGCTCACCGGCCAGACTCCGGCCAAGCATGCCGGGCACAACCTCGAGCGCAGCGGCGCAAACAGCGGCCATCGAAGCCATTATCAAGGCTATTATCCTGATTGTCATACGTTCACCATTCCTATTGCGCTCGCAAAGTTACTGCTTTCCTACAGCATTTCAAAACAATGCCGTCAACAATGTTCCGGCGAGGCTCAGAGTGGCATTGACAAGCCAGACGAATCAAGAAAAAAATGGTCGGAATCTAGGATATTTAGAGCCCGGATGTCGCTAAATCCGATAAAAATTTGTATCTTTGTAAACGAATATGCCCCGCACGATGCCGATGCCGGAATCGGCAGATGCAAAGCATTGAATGATAACGAAATATACATAATTTCATATGTCAGAAGAAGAAAAAAATTATTCAGCCAATAGCATCCAAGTGCTTGAAGGCTTGGAAGCTGTGCGTAAGCGTCCGTCGATGTATATTGGCGATACCAGCAGCAAGGGACTTCACCACTTGGTGTATGAGGTTGTCGACAACTCCATCGACGAGGCTCTCGCCGGTTATGCCACCCACATCGAGGTGACCATCAATGCCGATAACTCCATCACCGTTGTCGACAATGGCCGTGGCATCCCGGTTGATATGCACGAGAAAGAACACAAGTCGGCACTCGAGGTTGTGCTCACCGTGCTTCACGCCGGTGGTAAGTTCGACAAAGGCTCATACAAGGTATCGGGCGGTCTGCACGGCGTTGGTGTATCGTGCGTTAACGCATTGTCAACATATCTGCGCGCCGAAGTGTCGCGTGGCGGCAAAATCTATATGCAAGAGTACTCTTGCGGCAAGCCCACATCGGAGGTTACCGTTATCGGAGAAACCGACAAGACCGGAACAAAGATTTCATTCAAGCCCGACGGCTCGATTTTCTCCGTCACAGAATACGATTACTCAATTCTCGCCACTCGTCTGCGCGACCTCGCATTCCTCAACTCAGGTATCACCCTGATGCTCACCGATATGCGAGACATCGACGAAGCCGGTAATCCTAAGCAGGAAACTTTCTACTCCGAAACCGGCCTCGACGAGTTTGTCAAGTATATCGACGGAAACAAGGAATCACTCATCAACGATATCGTTCATCTCGACACCGACAAGGGTGGCATTCCGGTGGAAGTGGCTATGACCTATAACACTTCGTTCAACGAAAACATCTACTCTTTCGTCAACAACATCAACACCATAGAAGGTGGTACTCACCTAACCGGTTTCCGCCGAGGACTCACCAGCACCCTAAAAAAATATGCCGAGGACAACAAGATGCTCGAAAAAGCAAAGGTGGAGATTGCCAGCGACGACTTCCGCCAAGGCCTCACCGCAGTTATCTCGGTAAAGGTGCTCGAGCCGCAGTTCGAAGGTCAAACCAAGACCAAACTGGGCAACAACGAGGTTATCGGCGCTGTACAGACTGCCGTGAGCGAAGCTCTCCGATACTATCTCGAGGAGCATCCCAAGCAGGCCAAGGCTATCGTCGACAAGGTGGTGCTCGCAGCCCAGGCTCGCCACGCTGCCTACAACGCCCAGATGCGTATTCTCAAGAAATCGCCTCTTGGCGGCATGGGTGGCCTTCCCGGAAAGCTCTCCGACTGCACATCGAAAAATCCGGTTGAACGCGAACTGTTCCTCGTCGAGGGCGACTCGGCCGGCGGCTCGGCAAAGGACGGACGTAACTCGCAATACCAGGCTATCCTCCCATTGCGCGGTAAAATCCTCAACGTGGAGAAAGCAATGGACCACAAGGTGTTCGAAAGCCAGGAAATCGTCAACATATTCCGTGCTCTTGGAGTTACAATCGGCACCGAAGACGACCCAAAGGCTGCAAACCTTACCAAGCTACGCTACCACAAGATTATAATCATGACCGATGCCGATGTCGACGGTGCTCACATCGCAACTCTGCTCATGACTTTCTTCTTCCGCCGCATGCGCGAAATAATCGAGAACGGATACCTCTACATCGCTACTCCTCCGCTATACAAGTGTCTGCTCGGCAACAACTCGGAATATTGCTGGGACGACCAGCAAGTGCAGCGATTCAAGGACCGATTTGTCAACGAAGGGAACCTCCCGAAATTCAAAATCCAGCGATACAAAGGTCTTGGTGAAATGAATGCTGAACAATTGTGGGAAACCACAATGGACCCTGAGAACCGTATGCTAAAGCAGGTGACAATCAACAACGCCGCCGAAGCCGACCGCATCTTCTCAATGCTCATGGGCGAAGACGTGGCCCCGCGCCGCGAATTCATCGAAAGCAACGCCACATATGCTAATATCGATACCTAATAAGGCAATAGATACTTCGAATAATGTTACGAGGCTGCTCCGCATATGCGCTGCAGCCTTTCTTTTGGCATTCTCGCCACACTTCCGACAGCACTTTGTGCGGAAGCGCTGTTGTTTTTCCAAGTTTTATTGATAACTTTGTGTGGCTCGGCGCATTACACTTCGGGTCCCGGGATAATATATGGTGATATCGACTGAAAATCTCTACAACGAGGTGTCGGCTTTGCTCGACGACAATCGCGAGGTGTCGTTCCGCGCGATAGGCAACAGCATGCTGCCATTTATCCGTGGAGGCGGCGATGTTGTGCACATGGTAAAGCCCGACAAACTGAGCCGCGGCGATGTGGTGTTGGCACGAACCGACGATGCACAAGTGGTGCTGCATCGTGTTATGACCATTGACGGCGGCACACTGACACTGATGGGCGACGGCAATCTGTGCCGGAATGAAAGATGCCCCGCCGGTTCAGCAATAGCACGTCTGGAGTCCATAGAGCGCAACGGGCGCCGCATAGACTGCCAAAGCCGATGGTGGCGGCTCAAAAGCCGGTTGTGGATGACATGCCGGCCATTCAGGCGATACCTGCTCTTCGCAATGCGGCTCCTGCATATAATATAATGAGTAGACTATGAAGGTAAAGGAATATATAGTATGGCTGATAAGGGTGAGCCGCGGCATGCGATGGCGCATTGCGCTCAATTCGCTCTCGGGAATGGCTCACGTGGCGCTGTCGCTGTCGTTCATATGGATATGCAAACGGCTGGTCGACATTGCCACTGGCGACATCGAAGGCTCGTTCACCATATATGCCATTGCCATGGGCGGCTGCGTGGTTATGCAGCTTTTGGTATCGGTGGTGGGTAGCCGAGTGGGGGTTCTAACCGAAATGCGTATGACCAATATGCTCAGGCAAAGGCTATTCACCCGAATAATGGAAAGCCGATGGCTCGGGCGCGAACAGATGCACACCGGCGACATGCTCAACCGGCTTGAAGGTGATGTAGCCACCGTGGCCGATCTGGTATGCCGCGTGGTGCCGGCAGTGTGGGTTACTTCGACGCGGCTGTCGGCTGCGTTCGTGTTCCTTCTGCTACTCGACTGGCGCTTGGCGCTTATCCTGTCATGCATCATGCCGCTGGCCCTGCTCATGAGCAAGAGCTATGTGGTGCGAATGCGACGCCTGACTAAGGAAATCCGAGCCACCGACAGCAAGGTGCAGGCTCATCTGCAGGAGAATCTGCAGCACCGCACCCTCATTTCAAGCCTCGAGCAACGAAGCAACGTGGCCGATGCGCTCGAAGACCTTCAATTTGGTCTATATCAGCAAGTCAAGAACCGCAACACCTACTCGCTCTTCTCGCGGTCGGTGGTGCAGTTTGGATTTGCAGCAGGATATTCTGCCGCATTCCTGTGGGGCGTGGCCGGGCTATACAGCGGTGCTATCACATTTGGCATGGTTACTGCCTTCCTACAGCTCGTCAACCAAGTGCAACGCCCAATCGTCGACCTCGGAAGCCAGCTCCCATCGTTCATCCGTGGGTTCATTGCCGTTGAACGGCTCGACGAGATTGCACAGCTGCCGGCCGAGGAGCAAGGAGAACCGATTCGCCTCAGCGGAGTTCCGGGTGTGAGAATGAACGACGTGACTTTCACCTACCACGATGGCAACAGCGCTGTAATCGAGCATTTCAGCCACGATTTCAAACCGGGAAGCATGACGGCTGTAGTGGGCGAAACCGGTGTAGGCAAAAGCACAATGATGCGACTCATATTGGCGCTGCTGCTTCCCGACAGCGGCCGCATCAGCTTCTATAACCACGAGCGCGAGGTCACTGCATCGCCGATGACCCGCTGCAACATAGTATATGTGCCGCAAGGCAACACGCTGCTCACCGGCACCATCCGCGACAACCTGCTGCTGGGCAACCCCTATGCCACCGATGCCGGGTTGCAACAGGCACTCCACATTGCTGTGGCCGACTTTGTGCACGACTTGCCCAACGGCCTCGACAGCCGTTGCGGCGAACTGGGAGCCGGGCTCAGCGAAGGACAGGCTCAGCGAATTGCCATTGCCCGTGGATTGCTGCGCCCCGGCGGTGTGCTGCTGCTCGACGAGCCAACTTCGTCGCTCGACAAGGACACCGAGCTGCTGCTGCTCAAACGCCTGTCGGATAATATCGGCAACCGCACCCTCATTATCGTAACCCACCGCGACGCAATATCGCAAATGTGCGCCGACACCGTTTGGGTAAACCGCAACAGCAAGCAAAACACTGAGCAACAGCGCATTGCCAACAGTTGTGAATAACTGCCGCCACGAAAATTCGGTAATTAGCCAGATATGTTGTACTTTTGTGTGTCGAACAATGATGCCTCACCATTAAGGCACCGGCAACAAGAATGATAATGGAACGTAACAACAAGAAAATCACAATAGCCATCGACGGTTTCTCATCATCGGGAAAGAGCACGATGGCAAAGGCGCTGGCCCGTAACATCGGATACGCCTACATCGACAGCGGCGCTATGTACCGCGCCATAACATTATTCTGCATAGAAAACGCCCTTATCGACGACAATGGGAACGTCAACGAGACGGAGCTCGAGCGCCGAATAGGCGATGTAAGCATCAGCTTCGAGGTAAATCCTTCAAGCGGCGCCAGCGAGGTGTGTCTCAACGGCCGAAACGTTGAAGGCGAAATTCGCGGAATGCGAGTATCGAGTCTGGTGAGCAAAGTTGCCGCATTGCCGTTTGTCAGACGTGCCATGGTGGCGCAGCAACAGCAAATGGGAGCCTCGAAAGGCATTGTGATGGACGGACGCGACATAGGCACCACTGTGTTCCCCGATGCCGAAATGAAAGTGTTTGTCGATGCTTCAGCCGAGACCCGCGCTTATCGCCGATACCAAGAGCTTCAGCAGAAAGGGCAGAACGCCAGCTACGACGAGGTGTACCGCAACGTGTGCGAGCGCGACCATCTCGACATGACACGCGCCGAAAGTCCGTTGCGAAAGGCCGACGATGCTTATGTGCTCGACAACAGCGACATGACCGTTGCCCAGCAGAACAACTGGCTAATGTATCTTTACAACAAAATCATAAACCAATAACACCTCCCTCATGGCAACGATAGAGATTGACGAAGATTCGGGATTCTGTTTCGGTGTGGTGACCGCCATTCAGAAAGCCGAGGCCGAGCTCGACAAGAGCGGACATCTCTATTGCCTGGGCGATATTGTGCACAACAGCGACGAGGTGGAGCGTCTGAAGAACAAAGGCCTCGTGACAATCACCCACGACGACCTACGCAAACTCCACAACGTGAAAGTGTTGCTGCGTGCCCACGGCGAACCGCCCGAAACGTATGCCATTGCCCAAGCCAACGGCATTGAAATTATCGACGCCACATGTCCGGTGGTGCTCAAGCTGCAACGCCGAATCCACGCCCGATACATCGACTCCGAACACCCCAACACCCAGATTGTGATTTACGGAAAGCTCGGCCACGCCGAGGTGAACGGTCTGGTGGGACAAACAAACGGCGAAGCCGTGGTGGTGGAAAACATCGACGGGCTCAACCGCATCGATTACAGCCGCGACATAGCACTATATTCACAGACTACAAAGTCGCTGCAAGGGTTCAAGGAGATTGAAAAGGAAATATCACACCGCAAAGGCGGCCAAGGCTTCGAGAGTTTCGACACCATTTGCCGCTCGGTGGCTAACCGAATCCCAAAAATCAAGGAGTTTGCTCGCCGACACGACGCAGTGATTTTCGTGTGCGGCAAAAAGAGCAGCAACGGCAAGATTCTGTTTGCCGAGTGCCGCGAGGCCAACGCAAACACATTCATGGTGACCAACGAAAGCGAAATCGACGTGGAACAACTTCGTGGGAAACAAAGCATAGGGATATGTGGCGCCACTTCCACTCCACGCTGGCTGATGAACAGAATCAAGGAAGCCATAGAGAGCAAGTTATAATCTCATTGGCTTAAAATGAACAATTATTGATTAAAATTGGTTAATATTTCGTATCTGTAAGAAATTTCAGATAAATATAAGGTGATAATCAATTGTTTTTTGTTTAATATGTAAAGTATTATACGGTGGAAATTAGGTAATTTTGCACCGTTGTAAAAGTATATATCAGAACAATAGAATAGTATAATTTAAACAGGTAAGAAAAGATGAAACAATCCAAGAAACTGGTATTAGGCGTTTCAAGCCTAATCGTTGGGTTATGTTTTTTCACTTCGTGTGGAGGTGAAAAACCGCAGCAAGCAAGTGGCGCTCAGCAAGTGGCCACATTAACAGTAGGGATTGGCTCTACCGAATTGAATTCGGTGTATCCAACCACCATCAAAGGTAAGACCGATATCGAGATTCGGCCTCAGGTATCAGGATTCATCACCCGCGTACTCGTCGATGAAGGACAACGCGTAAGAAAAGGTCAAGCTCTCTTTGAAATCGACCGCGTGCAGTACGAAGCTGCCGTTAGAATGGCAGAAGCCTCAGTGGCAGCCGCAAAGGCACAGGTGTCTACAGCACAGCTCACTGCCGACAACAAGCGCAAACTCTTTGAAAAGAATATAATCAGCGACTACGAGTATCAGACTTCGCTCCTTTCGCTCCAATCGGCCGAGGCCGCTCTCAAGCAGGCTCAGGCTTCGTTGGTCAACGCAAAGAAGAACCTCTCGTATGCCACTGTAGTGGCTCCCTCCGACGGTGTCGTAGGCACAATTCCTAACCGTGAAGGTTCGCTCGCCGGCCCATCGTCGATGCAGCCCCTCACCACCATCTCCGACAACTCTGAGGTATATGCATATTTCTCGTTCAACGAGAAGGACATGATTGAGATGACCAACAACGGCACACGCACCCTGCAGGAAGCCATCAAGGAAATGCCCGAAGTGAAGCTCCGCCTCTCCGACGGCAGCACCTACCCACTCACCGGCAAGGTGTCGACCGTTTCGGGTGTGCTCGACGTCACCACCGGTACGGCTTCGGTGCGCGCACTGTTTGCCAACACCAACGGCATGCTCCACAGCGGAACCACCGGCAACATCCTCATCCCGCAGATGACCGACAGCGTGATGATGATTCCGCAGAAAGCCACCTACGAAGTACAGAACATGAAATACGTGTATGTGGTTAACGACTCTAATATCGCTCGTTCGCGAATAATAAAGGTATCGCCTATCAGCGACGGCGCTAACTACGTAGTCACCGACGGCCTTCAGGTGGGCGAGGTTATCGTTACCGAAGGTGTAGGCACCAAGGTGCGCGAAGGCTCACTTATCGCCCCTCAAAAGCCGGCTGCAACCGAAGAAAAAGCCGCTGAAAATAAATAACTAAACGAAACACAGCAATGAGATTAGACACTTTTATTAACCGCCCGGTATTATCGACGGTTATTTCGATATTTATCGTGATTCTGGGCCTCATCGGCTTGACGAGCCTGCCTGTGGAGCAATATCCCGACATTGCACCCCCGACAGTCCGCGTGTCGACAACATATAACGGTGCCAACGCCCAGACCGTGCTCAACTCGGTTATCGCCCCTCTTGAAGAGTCGATTAACGGTGCCCTGAACATGACCTATATGACTTCGAGCGCAACCAACAACGGTAACGCCGAAATCACAGTTTACTTCAAGCAAGGTTACGACCCCGACATGGCTGCCATCGACGTGCAGAACCGTGTGTCGCAGGCCACCAACCTCCTGCCCGCCGAAGTTACAAAGGTGGGTGTCACCACACAGAAGCGTCAGACTTCAATGCTCGTCAGCGTAGCCCTGTATTCACCTAACGACGAGTATCCTATCGACTTCCTCGAGAACTACATGAACATCAACGTTATCCCTGAAATCAAGCGTATCCCGGGTGTGGGCGATGCAATGGTGATGGGTGCCGACTATTCGATGCGCGTGTGGCTCAAGCCCGACGTTATGGCTCAGCATAACCTGATGCCAAGCGATATCACCGCTGCTCTCGCCGACCAGAACGTAGAGGCCGCTCCGGGTCAGTTCGGTGAACAAGGCAACCAGAGCTTCCAGTATGTACTCCGATACAAGGGTCGTCTGGCCACTCCTGAGGAATTCGACAACATCGTGGTGCGCGCCGACAGCAACGGCAATATCCTTTATCTGAAAGATGTTGCCGACGTTGAACTCGGCCGATTGACATACGGCTTCAAGAACACCGTCGACGGACACGTGGGTGTTACATCTATCGTGTTCCAATCGCCGGGCTCGAATGCAAGCGAACTCATCGGCAAGGTGCTCGACGTGGTCAACGAATGCGAACGCAACCTCCCTCCGGGCTTGGCATTCAAGATTCCTTTGAACGTCGACAATTTCCTTCAGGCTTCTATCGACGAGCTGATCAAGACCCTCATTGAAGCGTTCATCCTCGTGTTTATCGTGGTATACATCTTCCTTCAGGACCTCCGTTCAACCCTTATCCCGGCCATCGCCATCCCGGTGTCGCTGGTTGGTGCATTCGCCCTGATTTATGCCATCGGATTCTCGCTTAACCTCCTCACCCTTGCCGCTCTTGTGCTCGCCATCGCCATTGTGGTTGACGACGCGATAGTGGTGGTGGAGGCGGTGCACGCCAAGCTCGACGAAGGCTACAAATCGTCGCGCCAGGCTTCTATCGATGCCATGAGCGAAATCGGCAACGCCATCATCTCGATTACCCTCGTAATGATGCTCGTGTTTATCCCGGTATCGTTCATGCCCGGAACCGAAGGCGTGTTCTATCAGCAGTTCGGTCTCACCATGGCTTTCGCCATCGGTATCTCTGCCCTTAATGCCTTGACTCTGTCGCCGGCACTGTGCGCAATACTGCTGAAGCCTCACTCCGACGACCCAAGCAAGAAGATGACATTCGTGAAACGCTTCCACGTGGCATTCAACGAAAACTACGAACGCCTCTTGAGCCACTACCGTGGCGTGGTGAACTTCTTCATCAAGGCCAAGGCCATATCGCTTGCCATCGTTGTTGGAGCCATCGCTCTGCTGGTGTGGCTTATGTCGACCACTCCTTCCGGTTTGGTTCCAAATGAGGACACCGGTACTGTAATGGCCGTGGTTAACATGCCGCCTGCAACTTCGCAGGAGCACACCCTCGCCGTTATGGCTCGTCTCGACTCGATTATCGGCACCATTCCGGCCGTTGAATCGCGAGTTATGATCCAAGGCTACAGCTTCACCGGCGGTCAGGGTAACTGTTACGGCTCAATGATTGTAAAGCTCAAGGACTGGTCATTGCGTAGCAAAGACGAGAGCTCCGACAAGATTGTGCGCCAGCTCTACGGCCTCACAGCTCAATACATCAAGGATGGAACGCTGATGTTCTTCGCTCCGCCTATGATTACCGGTTACGGTGCATCGAATGGCTTCGTTGTCGAGCTCCAGGACAAGACCGGCGGCGACATCAACAAATTCTTCCAGATTGAGCAGCAATTCCTCGGCGCCCTCAACCAGCGTCCCGAAATACAGATGGCCTATTCGTCGTTCAACCCCTCGTTCCCTCAGTATATGATTGATGTCGACGCAGCCAAATGTACTAAGGCCGGTATCGGTACATCAACAGTGCTTTCGGTGCTCCAAGGCTACTACGGCGGTATGTACATCTCCAACTTCAACCGTTTCGGTAAGCTCTACCGCGTAATGCTCCAGGCTGCTCCCGAAACACGTGTATCGCCCGAGACTCTCAACTCAATCAAGGTGCGCACTCCAAGCGGCATGACACCGATAACCAACTTCATCTCGTTGCATCGTGTATATGGCCCTGACTTGCTCACCCGTTTCAACCTATTCACTTCAATCACCGTCAACGGTACACCTAACAGCAACTACACCTCGGGTGAAGCCATCAACGCTATCCGCGAGGTTGCAGCACAGGTGCTTCCACAGGGTTACAGCTACGAATTCTCAGGTCTGTCGCGCGAAGAGGCCTCAACTGCCGAAGGCTCAACTGCCACCATCTTCATGCTCTGTCTGATTTTCGTATACCTTATCCTTAGCGCCCTCTACGAGAGCTACGTGCTTCCGTTGGCCGTTGTGCTCTCCATTCCGCTTGGTTTGATGGGTACATTCGTCTTCGCCTCGTTGTTCGGCATTGCCAACAACATCTACCTGAAGATTGCCCTCATCATGCTCATCGGTCTGTTGGCCAAGAACGCCATCCTTATCGTTGAGTTTGCCCTCGACCGCCGCAAGCAAGGCATGAGTATCGTAGGTGCTGCAGTAGCCGGCGCATCGGCCCGTCTGCGTCCTATCCTCATGACATCATTGGCAATGATTATCGGTCTGCTGCCATTGATGTTTGCCAGCGGCGTAGGTGCCAACGGTAACAACGCCCTCGGTACCGGCTCTATCGGTGGTATGTTCTTCGGTACAGTGCTACAGGTGTTCGTAGTGCCCACCCTGTTCGTGATATTCCAGTCGATTCAGGAACGTATCAAGCCTATCAAGTGGAAAGATACCGACCCGGTAGAGTTGGCTAAAGAAATAGAACAATATGAAACAAAATAATAAAGCGATGAATTTCATGAAATATATCAAATTGGCCGTCATTGCAGTGGTATTTGCCACTGCAATGAGCAGCTGCCATATTTACTCCAACTACAGCTTGCCTGAAGAAGGCGTGGTGGGCGAATATGCTCAGATTAAGAACGAGCCTGTCGACAGCACCATGCTCGGCAACCTCGACTGGAAACAAATCTTCACCGACCCCACCCTGCAGTCGTATATCGAACGTGCTTTAGAGAACAACATCGACCTGCAGAATGCAAAGCTCAACGTCGACATTGCCCAGGCACAGCTGCTCGGTGCCAAGCTCAGCTACCTTCCTTCTCTGGCTTTAGCCCCCAACGGTGCCGGCTCAAAATATTTTATCGACGGAGCCTCGCTCACATGGACCTATCAGCTCCCTCTGGCTGCCAGCTGGGAAATCGACATCTTCGGCAAGACCCTCAACGCCAAGCGCAAGGCCAAGCAGTCGCTGCTGCAGAGCGAAGCCTATCGTCAGGCAGTCCGCTCTCAGATTATCGGCGCTGTTGCCAACACCTACTACGCACTCGTGACCCTCAACAAGCAGTATGCCATCTACAAGCAAACTGCCGAGAACTGGCGCGAGTCGGTTGAGATGATGAAGCAGATGAAGGAAGCCGGACGCTACAACGAAGTGGCTGTGGTGCAAAGCCAGGCCAACTACTGCAGCGTGCAGGCCACCATCCCTGCCATCGAAATGAGCATCCACGAGGCCAACAACACCATGTCGCTGCTGCTCAACGAAAAGATGACAGTATGGCCCGTCAACAACGAGGCCGAACCGCTGGTTATTTCTGCCGGAATTGATGGCGGCATACCTATGAAGTATGTAGCCGGCCGTCCCGACGTTGCCGCCGCCGAACACTCGTTTGCCGCCGCTTACTACCAGACCAACATGGCCCGCTCCGGATTCTATCCCAGCCTGGTGCTCTCAGCCCAGGGCGGTTTCACCAACATCGTTGGCGACATGATTATGAACCCCGGAAAATGGTTTATCAACCTTGCCGGCAGCCTCACAATGCCGCTGTTTGCCCGTGGCCAGAACATCCAGAACCTGAAAGTGTCGAAGGCCGCTCAAGAGCAGGCTCTCAACAAGTTCCAGTACACAGTGCTCAATGCCTGCGCTGAGGTGAGCAATGCCTACGTAACCATGACCAAGACTGCTCAGCAACGCACTTTCTACACCGAGCAGGTGGCCAATCTTGCCAAGGCCGTGGAATACAACCAGGATTTGCAGAAGTATGCCACTGCAACATATCTCGAAGTGCTCACCGCACAAACACAACTGCTCGCTGCACAACAACAGATGCTTAACAACGAGCTTGCAATCTCGCAAGCTTCAATCAACCTCTACCAGTCGCTGGGCGGTGGCAGATAACCAATAGTATTAACTTTAAAACCATACCATTATGATTAGTCAATTAGCATACGTAAGCAAAGAGGCTAAACTCGGTGAGAATGTCATCGTACATCCGTTTGCCCACATCGATGCAAATGTGGAGATTGGCGACAACTGCGAAATCTTCCCTTATGCCAGCATCGTTTCAGGCAGCCGCATAGGCAACAATGTAAAGGTGTATCAAGGTGCAATAGTCGGTGCCGACCCTCAAGATTTCAGATGGAAAGGCGAGCCTACCTATTGCTATGTTGGCAACGACGTGGTTATCCGCGAGCATGTTATCATCAACCGCGGCATCAAGTCGGAACACAGCACCGAAATAGGCAATGAATGTTTCATCATGGCCAAGTCGCACATAGGCCACGACACCGTACTCGAAGGGAAGACCGTAATAGGCAACGGTGTGCAGATTGCCGGCGACAGCCGCATCGAAAAATGCGTTATCCTCTCGTCGAACGTTATTGTCCACAGCGGC
>JBJEKE010000052.1:0-5162 GCA_051878475.1 Muribaculaceae bacterium
GCATCGTCGAAGTCCTTGGCATCGCGAGGGTCGATGGTGAAAGTGATTTCGTCGCGCATATCCATACGCTTAGCCACCTCCTCGGGGGTGATACCGGCATCGATTTTGTCGGCGGCCTTCACCACATTTTCAGGATAATGGTACGGGAGCCCGAACTCAGCAAGGATGGCGTGGATTTCGGCATCGTTGTTTCCGGTTTCGCCGAGGATGTCGACCACTTCACCAATTGGCGAATTGCTTTCCTCGTGCCATTCGATAATGCGCACAATGGCCTTGTCGCCGCTCTTACCGCCCTTTAGCTTGTTTTTTGGGATGAAGATATCCGTGGCAAGAAACTTGCTGTCGGTGAGCAGCTGGGCAAAGTATTTGTCAACCTGAAGAGTGCCGATAAACACCTGGTCCTTCTTCTCGACAATCTCAATCACCTCGGCCTCAGGCTCATGGCCACGGCGCTGGGCGCTGATGTGGACCTTCACCTTATCGCCATTTAGGGCATGCATCGAATTACGTTCGGCAACGAAAATCGACTCCTCACCATCATTAATCAGCACACTGTTTTTTCCATTGCTGCGGCGCACGAACGTACCAATCGATACAGCGCCACGCTGCTTGGCCTTGAATTTACCGGGAGTGACCTCGGTGAGAGTGCCGTCGAGGGCCATTTGTTCGAGGATTTCCACCACGGCAGCACGCTTAGCGGGAGTGGTGGCATTGACAGCCGCCGACACCTGCTTATAGTTGTAGGGGATGTTGTTTTGTGTGTTGAAAAATTCAAGCACTGCCGATTGCAGCACCTGCTTAGCTGAGTTATCGTTTTTCTTTGCCATAGCGGTAGAAATTTAATTTTCAGTATAACATAACGATAATGGGGCACAACTCCGCCCCACCCTCGGCACAATGGCGTTATCGGTGGGTACTGATTACCATATTTATCACAAATGTACGATAAGCCAAAGAGAATAGCAAGTGAAAAGCGCAAAATGTGGTTTGGAAGATGTGGTTTGGAAGATGTGGTTTGGAAGATGTGCGCAGGCGCAACCCATAGCCGGCAAAGGCTGAGGCACACGCCTGTAAGGTGCGAAAAAAGGTGGTTCCAGTGCTGGAACCACCTTGGTAAGCTTTAGACGGCCTGTGATGGCTCGCCTACATATATTAATGTTATTTGGTTATGGCTCCGATTAGAAGAACTTTATCAGATAATTCTTAATCTTGGTGTTCTGACGAAGAATCTGAAGCATGAGCGGAGTCTGGTTTCGGCGACCGCCGGCAACGGCATAACCGCCAAGGCGCTGCATGAAGCGGTTAGCAGCCTCTTCATCGCTGAGTTGCGGACCTTTCTCGTCGACCGAGTTAACTTGGTAAACGTAAACGCCGCTTGAGCCTTTAACCGGGCCGTAGAGTTTTCCGACCTTGCTACCAACGATTTCACCGGCGAGTTCAGGTTCGTAACCAGCCATAGCGATGAAAGGTTCGTTGAAGTTAACGGTAGTGGTGTCGACTTTCGACGACATTGCAGCAGCGTAACCGGCGAGGTCATTGGCCTTTCCGCTGAAGTCTTCGATAAGTTTTGCAGCCATCTTGTCGGTGCGCACCTTAGCAGTGAGCTGAGCTTTAACGTCGTTGTCAGAAGCAGGCACGTATCCTTCAGGAACAATGCGAGAGAGAGCGACTGAGAGAATCTTGTTGCCGTTGTCGGCATCGAAGATAACCGATACTTCGCCTTCCTTGGCACCGAATGCCCATTGGAGAGCCTTGCGCGAGTCCTTGATGTTGCCAATCTGAGGCATATCGTTGGTAAGGCGAGCGTTCAAGGCCTGGAACCCGGCGTTAACGGCTTCGGCAACGAATTTGTCCTGCTTGTTGTTGGCGATAATAAACGACTGGAGCTTGTCGCGAAGGTCCTGAGTTGTCTTTTCGCTTGGGATAACGGTGTAGGAAACTTCTACGATGTCGTATTGTGTCTTGGCAGCTTTCTTTTCGGCCACGTTGCAGAGCACAGCGCCCTGAGCACCGCTGTTGAGGACGAAGTAACCGGCGCCGGCGCTGAGGATTTTAGCCTTAGCCTCGGCATCCTGAGCGTTGAGGTCCATGAGGTTCATCCATTGGTCTTGCTGAGCCACGGTAACACCTTTTTCCTTGGCAATCTGCTCAAGAGTGGTACCGGCATTGAGTTTTGCGAGGATAGTGTCCTGGCGAGCGCTATCGCCTTCGGCTACAACGATATTAATACGAACGGAGTCGGTTTCAACCTTAGATCCGATGAGCTTTGTAACGCTGTAACGGTCGCCAACGTGGCTAACTTCGCTGAGCTGTTCAGGCTGTGCCGAAGCGAGGAATTCTTTGATTTTTGGGTTTGTAACTCGCGCAGTTGTAACAGTGCTTTCCTTAACCACGAGATTTTCGTTTTGGTTAGCGTTGGCAGCGCCCTTGTTTTCGCGGAGGTCGGCGAGAGCGTCTTCGAAGATTTTGGCACCTTCAGCCTCATCGGCATCCGAAGGCTTGATGTCGACAACGATGTAGTTTACGTCGCGCACTTCGGTGTCGAGTTTATAGAGTTCCTTTTGCTTAGCGTATTCGGCGTTGATTTCCTTGTCGGAAACTTCGAAGTCGCTTTCCTTGAGCTCGGCAAAAGATTTCTTCACCATGTTGATGGCGTAGATGTTGTTGTCGACGTTGATTGCCTTTTTGTCGAGTGCGTTAGCCTGCAGACAACCGATAACGAGCGACTGCACCTTTGAGAATTTGAGCGACTGTTCCATCTGCTTCTCGATTTTGAGGAGCTGTTCGCGCACCGGGGCAATCTGTTCTTCGTTGGCACCGTAGTTCGAAGGGTTGTTCACCATGTCGTAAAGCTGGGCAGGCGATTCAGCACCCACCTGCTGAGCGAATTGCATCATCTGGTAGTTAGCACCCTTTCCCACCATGTATTCGGTGAGTTCGTTTTCGCTAACTTCGATTCCGAGAGCGTCAACTTCATTGTTCATGAGGGTTTCCTGAACCATCGATTCGAGGAGCTGTTCCTGAAGGACAGCGTGGTCGATGTTCTGCGAGTTGCCCTGCATTTGCTGAGTAGCCTCGTTGTAACGTTTCTGGAATTCTACGATGTCGATTTTCTCGCTGCCTACAGTAGCCACAGTACGGTCGTTGCCGAAGATGGAACGGCTTGACGAGATAAAGTCACCGATGATGAAAGCAAGAAGAGCCACACCGATGACTACAATCAGTAAAACTGATTTCTGTCTGATTTTCTCTAATGTTGCCATTTATTATATGTTATTTTTATTTTTCTCAAAAAAAGCATAACGCGCCGAGCGATTATGCGCTCCGACGAGTACACTATATTTTTAAAGTACGCAAAGATAGTCAATTTTGATTTATGCTCAAAAGAATAGACTTTTTTTTGCACAAATAGGGGCAAAAAGTTGAGTAAAAGGGCTCAAAGCAGTTTAAAAACCGGGGAGAAATCAAGGGATAACGACCTCGGCAATAACGGGGAGATGGTCGGAAGGATATTGCCAACCCTTGTGGTCGGTAATCGGGCCGTTACGCAGGACACGCACCTTATCGGAAACGAAAATATAGTCGATCCACTGCATTTTTTCGACGGGAATACGGCCGAAATTCTGGAAAGTTCCTTCTATTCCGTAACGGAGTTCGGCAATGTCGCGCGAGTGGGTTAGGTGCCAAGGGTCGTCGGGGTTTGTAATGACCTTAATGGGGTCGTCGTCGGGGGTAGCGTTGAAGTCGCCTGTAACGAAAACGGGAAGGCCTTTTGAGAGTTTGTGCACCTGTTCGATAACCAGCTTAGCCCCTTCGTGGCGTGCAACCTTGCCCATATGGTCGAGGTGAGTGTTTAGCATAAAGAAACGGCTTCCCGAACACTTGTCGCGCATGATAGCCCAAGTGGCCACACGTTCGCATGCGGCATCCCATCCCTTCACACCAGGGGCGTTCATATCCTCGGCAAGCCAGAAGTTGCCGGTGCTTTCCACCGAGAAACGGTCTTTCTTATATATAATAGGAGAATATTCGCCTTTTTCCTTACCGTCGGTGCGGCCCACGCCCACATAGCCATATCCGTTGAGGCCGTCGAGCAAGTCGACGAGCTGATTGTGGAGGACTTCCTGGGCACCGAAAATGTCGACATTGTGGAAACGCACCAGTTCGGCGGCAAAAGTGCTGCGGTGACACCACTGGTTTTCCTTGTCGGAGGAAGTGTCGAGGCGGATGTTGAAAGTCATGACATTGATGGATACCGGATTTTTGGCCATGATAGAAGAAGCAGTGGCAATGAGCGCTACGAGTAAATAGAACAAACGTTTCATAATCAATAAAAAATTGGTTTTAAGGTTAGAGGTAATTGGACTACAAAAATACAAAGCAAAATTGAAAAACAATTGCGAAAACCGCAATTTCGCCAATTTCGTCACGAAAACAGGGAATATTCGTTGGGGAGTAGGTGTGGGGTGGCGGTATTCGCAATAGGGCGGGCCGATTTGGTGGTAATTTTGTGGTGTTGGGGCTTCGGGCAGCCTGTCGGGCTGGCTGCGCCATTTGGCTTGGGTTCTGGTAATAGACGGAGAGTGTGCCAAAATCACTTTGACACACTCTCCTCAAAAGAAAAAAACTCTAATATTAACCTGTATTCACTCTTTCTTGGCTCCGCTTGAGGGGGGCGGTTTGTCTTCCGCTTGGCTCTGCTGCGGAGTGTTTAAAGGTGGGAGGTTGCTCCCACCCTATTGATGTCAGTTAGATGCGCCGTTTTCCCAACCCGAGTTCTGGGTGATGTTAGGGTTACGGGTGATTACCATAGCGGGTATCGGGTAGAGATACTGCTTGTCGGCAAATACGCGCTTGGCGTCTTCCGAGCAGTCCCAAGCGAGGTCGTAACCGTTACCTACAGGCACGAGCTGAACGCCTCCCGAAGCCGAGAGGTCGGTGGTAACGGGAACAGCAGCGCAAGTTGATTTGTAAGTATCCCAATCGATGGCAGCCTTAGCCTGTTCGAGACCTTCGTCGCTGGTGTAGTAAATCACGTCGGGCGTACCGTTTCGGTCAACGTCGAGAGCCTTGTTGACTTCGGCGATGTGCATACCGGTCCAGCGGTTGAGCAGCAGATGTCCGGCTTTCCAACGGCGGATGTCGTCCCAACGACGTCCTTC
>JBJEKE010000053.1:0-5157 GCA_051878475.1 Muribaculaceae bacterium
TAAAGTTAATCGGTTAGAGTTATTTTTTATCAGAGGCTTCTACGTCTTTGTTGATATCTTTTTCTATCTCGTTCATCCCTTCTTTGAAGTTACGTACACCTTTTCCGATGCCGCGCATCAACTCGGGAATTTTCTTTCCTCCGAACAGGAGCAGCAACACCAGTGCAATGATGATGATTTCACCAGTGCCCAGATTGCCAAGAAACAGTAAATTTGTCATAATTGTTATAGTTTAGGTTATTAGTTATCTTTTCTTCAGCAACCCATAGCCGTTGGTCATGTGGGCTCGCCGATAATGTATTTCGTCGAGGGTCTTCAGGTTGCCAATGCAGGGTAAGTCGTGCTGGCGGCTGTCTTCGAGCATTCGCCATGCAAAGTCGGATGCTATCACCGAATCGCGGAATATCGGCATGTTCTTGTCTCTCACTCCGGTGTCGAGCGAACGGGCCATCGAGGCACACAGCTTGTCGATGTTCTTTCCTCCGTGCGGCCGCTCGATACGTTCGGTGCGTGTAACTCCGCGAAGGTCGACTACTGCTGTCTTGAAGTCGTGGGTCATCCGCACAACACCTTTGGTGCCTATCAGCTCCATATACGAGTTGTGGGTCTGGTCCTTCGACAGTTGTCCGTACACAAATCCTTGGGTGATGTCGTACACTATGCCGTTCTCAAACGTGCCGTGACACTGTAGCCACCATGGGTCTTTGTAGCTCCACATCCGCACTGCCTGGGCATGGCCGGTCTTGAACTCGGAACCGGCTAAGTAGCGGGCGATGTCGACGTAGTGCATGCCGCAGTCGTGGAACGCAGGGCCTTCGTATTCATGCCCTTCGCCTGGCGACAGGCCGGGTGTCATGTGGCATATGCGTATTATGGCAAGTTCGCCGAGCTCGCCCGATTCGGCTATTTGCTTCAGCATATTGGTGTACCACGCATTGCGCAGATACAGGTTAACTGTGGCTAAAAGTGGAGTGCTCTCAATCAAGTCAGCTATTTCCCATTCGTCCTTCAGACTATAAGCCAGCGGCTTTTCGGCTATGATGTTCTTGCCGGCTGCTATGGCCTTCCGGATTTGTTTCTGACGCGCGTCTGCAAGTGTAAATAACCCCACTACCTGTATCTCTGGGTCGTTGAAAATGATGTCCTCATCTTCAATGAACTTTGAGCCAGGTGATTTTTCTTTTGCCTTTTCACGTGAGATAGGCGACAAGTCGCAAATGTACACAATCTCCCATTGCTCGCTCTTGAGCATTTCGTTCAGGTACATTTCGCCCATTCGTCCTACACCGATAATACCTACCTTTATTTTTCTCATCGTTGATGTACAAAATATATTACCAGATCGGAATTACACAGTAGCGTTATCTACATCCATGGGGCTAAAACGAATGCATGCTTTTCCGGTAAATTTTGGTATCCGACACTACAAAGATATACATACTTGGCATATAAACAAAATTCAGCATTTATAAATTTTCAAAATTATGCATCAATAATTCAATCAATAATTCAATTCGCTCGTAGCAATGCGTTTCTTGCCTGATATGCCAAGTGTGTTATCTTAGCGGTTCTTGGTCCCTGTCACTCTCTTTATAAGCTGCGTTTCAGAGGGGTCGTACGGGCTATGGTCGCCGCGGAATATGTCGTGCTGCCATACGCCGCCATATGCTCCATGCTCGGGGCGATGGCCCCAGGGCAGATGTGTCTGCGTCAGTCCGTTAACCAGGCCCCAGAGCATGCACCCCACGTTGCTGTCGGCAAACAGGCTCAGGCACTCTCCGATGGTGCTTCCCACTGGGCGGTTCATCCATTCGGTGCATATTGCCGGACGGCCGTGGCTCAGGGCGCGATGAATCCATTTACGGGTGCCTTCGGCGTTGGCATACACATGGAAGGTGATTACATCGCTGTTGCGGGCCAGAAAACTGTTAAGACGGGCATCGTCGTTCCACATGGCGGCCGATATGGGCTGCGATGGGTTTATCTCACGTGCCCAACCAAACACTTTCCGAAGCAACGGCCACGAGTGCTCACCGTAGATGTTGTTGGTGGGCTCGTTATACAGGTCCCACAGCATTATGCGGCTGTCGTTGGCAAAGTGATGCAGCACTTGCTTCACATAGCGCTCGAGCTCGGCATGATGGCGAGGGTCGACCACCTTTGTCGTTCCGGGCGATGGGCTCCAGTTCCAGGCATACCATCCTTCGAGTGGCTTGGGCTGTGGCCCGGTGGCGGGGTTGTTGTTGGTGCCGAAAATGCAGTCGTCGAAGAATATGGGCATGGCTTTCACTCCGGCTTCGTCGCACAGTGCCAGAAAACGGTCGAGAGTGGCAATGAAATAGTCGGGGTCGTCGGCCCATACGGCTTCCTGCATCACAAAGCGCACGCAGTTCATCCCAAGGGCCTTCATCAGCGCCAGCTCGGAGCGGATGGCTTCGGGATTGAACGACGATTTGTCGAACATGGCGGTGTAGTTCACTGCGTAGGCCGGTATGTAGTTCACTCCACAGAACCAGGGGTTGCTTTTGGCCCATTCTGAGGCTTTGTCGGCGCTCCATCGGTGGGTATAGTCGGTGGGGGTGTCGCTCACCTTGAGATCGAAGCTGTCAATGTCGACGTATCCGCCCGCGGTGACGGTGGAATAGTTGAACAGCGCGAATTTGTTGCCGGTGAAGTGGTCCATGCTGAAAATCATATGGAATCCGTCGCCCAGCAGGGTGAAGTTGGTGCCGTCGGTGCTGTAGAGGAAGTAGGCTGTGTCGGTGGTGAAGTCGCAATCCATCTGCAGCCATATGGTGGTGGCTGCGATGGCTGTCGTTTCGATGGTTTTTTGGCGGTCGGACATCGAAATGGTGTAGCCATTGGCAGTGCGCTCCACTGTCAGCTCGCCGGGCTGCGAGCAGAATGCGGCAATGCCGGCGCGGTCGCCTATAGCCATGTGGCTCACGTCGAACTTGGCTGTGCCGGTGCAAGCCGGCCCTATGGTGCGTTGGGTAATGGTGTTACGTGCCTCGAATATGTTTGACGCCTTGCTCGAGGTGTGCAGACGCAGCCATCCCTGACGTTCGCTCAAGCTCCATGCCGAGGGGTCGGGATTATGGTTCCATTGCCAGAACAATTTCAGTGCCGGGGCGCTGAAATCGTCGCTGCCGGCAATTTCGGTGCGTCCCGATTCCTTTATGCCCGGAATGGTAAACGTAGGCGGCACCTTCCCGTCGGCATCGCCCATCATTGGCCACCCGTCGCTCCAGGTAACAGGCATCAGGCACGGTATGCGGCCCACGCCTTCGTGGTCCTGAAACAGCATGGCATACCAACGTCCATTGTGGGCTTTCCATATGCCACCTTGCGCCACACCATGGTTGGCATAGCCAAGGTCGTCACTCAACGTCACGCGATGTTCATACGGCCCGCATATGTTGTCGCTCCGCCAGCACAGTTGGGTGCGGATGCCTCCGCGCGGCCACCAGATCATTGTTATATAGTACTTTCCGCCGATTTTGTAGATGTGGCTCCCCTCGAGCAGACACCCATCGGCAAGTGTCAGCAGGTCGGTATCGAGGCCGCCATCGTTCCAACCGGTAAGGGTGTTGTTGAATTCCTTTATCTTCAGTGTGCCGGCGTTATACACCAGATAGCTGCGCCCATCGTCGTCAAACAGCATCGATGCATCGTGGTAATATTCGTCGAACCGGTGATGCAGGGTCCATGGCCCGGCCGCATTCTTCGCGGTGTAGATATACGATTTCTCGCCGGTGCCGAAAAACACGTAGAACAGCCCTTTGTGGTGGCGGATGCAGGCCGCCCATTGGCCGTGGCTGTAGATGTTGCCGCCATTGAGGTCGTTCCGTGGGCTTTCGTTCAGCGAATCGAACACATAGCTTATGATGCGCCAATGCTTCATGTCGCGCGAATGCATTATCGGAGCGCCCGGCGACATATGGCATGTGGTGCTAATCATATAATAGTCCTTTCCAACGCAAATCACGTCGGGGTCAGGGACATCGGCATACAATAATGGATTGGTGACAGTAACGGTGGCCGAGGCGAATAGAGCTGTAAGCAGCCCCAGCATAACAAGCAATCTGCGAATTGTTTTCATGTCGGTTCTTGAATGGTTAATGAGTACTTCTTCCCCACAAAGGTATTGAAATGTCGCGTAAAATGCAAATACACAATCGATTTGGGCTTAAAATGGCGGAGAGGGGGAGCGTGGTGGCTTCCCCTCTCGCAGCTTGTGGCGGTTTTCGCTGCTTGGCGGCTTTATTTCACTATAACTTTGTGCACTGAGCTGCCTGCCTTAACTATGTATGCTCAGCTCCCCGCAGATATGGTGTGGGTGGCGGCTCCGTCGATGCTGTTGTAGATAACTTGTCCGGCTGCGTTGCAGGCCACCACGGCCTTGTCCGATGCTCCGCTCACCCGGATGGTGTGGTTGGCAACGGTTACCGTTTCCTTGGCGGTTACCGATTCCACGCCGCTGTTGCCTACTTCGATTTCAACCTCTTCAGTGAGCCCCGATTCGCGGTCGCTGTCATATACGGCGGCTATGCGGTAGCGATAGGTGCCTGCTGCAAGTTTGGTGTCGATGCATCATGGAGTGCTGACTTTGACTCGTTGGACCAGGTTGAACGTTGCCGACTGAACTGTCGGCGATTTCTTCTGTACTGCTGTCGCACTTATCGGACGGCGGTTGGCTCCCTTGAAGGTAGCGGAACGTTTCTGGGCTATTGTTGTCGTCGACAGCAACAGCGATAAAACCAACGTGATGGTCAGTAGTAGAAAGTGGTTCATCTGATTGTTTTTATTAAAGTTGAATCCAGAATGCTTGTTGCTGGGTGATATAGGTGAGTCGCTTGGGGCATCATCGTTTCATCGACAAAACTAATACTATTATTCAGTAAAGTGAATTTTTTTAATGATTACTGCATAATAATGTTGCGAAAATTCATAATTTGCTTGCAAATGTCCATGGTGGCAATCATGGCTGGTATGCGTGCATTATGTTTTCCGATGTTTTTGTGCTATCTTTACAATCAACTTACTAACCAAAATAAACCTGATAATGAAAATCTCAATTTCCCTTATTGCGGCTGTGGCCGCTCTGGCAATGCTTGTCACCTCGTGTGGTGGTGCTGCCGATGCCTGTAAGACTCC
>JBJEKE010000054.1:0-5151 GCA_051878475.1 Muribaculaceae bacterium
AATGTCCCAACCAGGTGCTCAGGCCATCGACCGACCTTGACCACTTTATGCAGCCTACAATGTCGTATGAGCGTGGATATTGCCGCCCAGAATGCAATCGCTGCTCAACAGTGTGCCCAACAGGTGCCATCAGTATGCTCGACCTTGCCGAAAAATCGTCGACACAGATTGGCCATGCAGTTTGGATTAAAAAAAACTGTGTGGTGATAACCGACGAAGAGGAATGTGGCAACTGTGCGCGCCACTGCCCCACAGGAGCAATCACAATGATTAACAGCAAGGCCGGCGACGAAAAATCGCTTAAGATACCGATGGTCGACACCCAACGATGCATAGGTTGCGGAGCATGCGAAAACCTATGCCCTGCACGCCCGTTCAGCGCCATCTATGTTGAAGGTAACGAGGTTCATCACACTAACTAACAACAATTCTGCAATATGAAAGATAGCAACAACATAAACCGACGCGATTTTCTGAAGAAATTTGCCGCTGCATCGGCAGCCACCACCGGATTGGCAGCCTGCAACAACACATCAAACTCTTCTTCATCCACACCACTCAATGGTTCAGAAAGCGAAAAGAGCGGTACCATGACCTATCGCATAAATCCGTCGACCAACGACAAGGTGTCGATTCTCGGATACGGATGTATGCGCTGGCCTACAGTAACCGACCCCGATACTGAAAAGGAACGTATCGACCAGGACGGAGTAAACCGTCTGGTTGACTATGCCCTTGAACATGGCATAAACTATTTTGACACAGCGCCACCTTATTGCCAAGGACGCTCGGAAGAGGCCACAGGCATAGCCCTTAGCCGTCATCCGCGCAACTCTTATTTCATTGCCACCAAAATGTCGAACATGCGGCTTCCCGGCCGTGGATTGTCGCCAAAACAGGTGTTTGACGAATCGATAAAGATGTATCGCAACTCGTTCGAGATGCTTCGCACCGACTATATCGACTACTATCTGCTTCACATTGTGGGCATAGGCAAAGGATTGCCCGACTTTGAGGAACGTTTCATCACCAGTGGAGTGCTCGACTTTCTGCTGAAGGAGCGCGAAGCAAGACGCATCCGCAACCTCGGTTTTTCATATCACGGCGATGTGAAAGTGTTCGACACACTGCTTGCCCAGCATGACAAATATAAATGGGACTTTGTGCAGATTCAGATGAACTATGTGGATTACCGCCATGCATCGGGTTTCAACTTCAATGCCGAATATCTGTATGACGAACTTGCCAAGCGCGACATTCCGGTGGTGGTAATGGAGCCGCTGCTCGGTGGACGTTTGGCATCGCTCACCGAATTTCTCAACAAGCGATTGAAGGAACATCGTCCCGACGACAGCATCGCATCGTGGGCTTTCCGATTTGCCGGTACATTCCCTAAAATTCTTACAGTGCTCAGCGGCATGACATATATGGAACATCTGCAGGACAATCTGCGCACATATTCGCCCCTTCAGCCATGTACAGAAGAAGAACTAAATCTTCTGGAGGACACTGCCCAGGTGATGCTGAAATATCCGTCGGTGCCATGCACTGCCTGCAAATACTGTATGCCTTGTCCTTACGGTATTGACATTCCTTCGAATTTTGCCCACTACAACAAATGCATTAACGAAGGCAATATACCTCACAACTCGGCCGACCCCGATTATGTTAAGCAACGCCGTGCATTTCTTGTGGGATACGACCGAAGTGTGCCAAAACTGCGACAAGCTTCGCACTGCATTGGTTGCCGAGAATGTGTTGAACACTGTCCGCAAAACATCAACATACCTGCACAACTGCATCGCATTGACAAATATGTGGAAGAACTGAAGCAAAACAAACTATAAAACAGATGCGCATCAGCCAAACCATAATCGACATCCTTCATAGCAACGAATGCTCGTGCATCATACTTAAAGACGATGACACCTCAATTGAATGCCATCGCCGAGGTGTGATTGACCTATACGAACTGCTTATGAAAGACAAGCAAACACTCGAAGGAGCTGCCATAGCCGACAAAGTTGTGGGAAAAGGAGCTGCTGCCATAATGGTTGCAGGCAAAGTGAGCGAATTGTATGCCGATGTTATAAGCAAAGATGCCCTTGGTTTGCTTGCACAACACGGCATCGCAACAAACTATGGCAAGTGTGTCGACTTCATTGTTAATAGTCAAGGCACAGGCCGATGCCCTGTTGAAACACTTTGTATAGAAGAAACTTCTGTGCATACAATGATAATGAAAATTGGAGATTTTATAAATAGTAAACTTTAATATAATTAACGTATATACATTATGCAATATTCAAACGTACGACTGTATACATTCTCACTATCGAGCATACGAACCTATTTGTTTGCAGCTCTTTTCATCGTGGGCAACATATTGCTTCCACAAACTTTGCATATGATTCCCGACGGAGGAAAAATATGGCTGCCTATCTACTTTTTCACACTGATAGGTGCCTATAAATATGGAATCAACGTAGGACTTCTTACAGCATTGCTTTCACCTATAATCAACTCCCTGCTTTTCGGCATGCCTGCAGCTGCAGTGTTGCCGGCAATAATGATAAAATCTTCTCTTCTGGCAGTGGCTGCCTCAATGGCAGCTCGCTATACCAAGGGAGTAAGCATTGTGGCACTTATAGCTGTAGTAGCAGTGTACCAGACAATAGGCACTCTTGCCGAATGGGCAATTAGCGGAAACATATTATACGCCTTGCAGGATTTCAGAGTGGGCTTGCCAGGAATGCTTGCTCAAATTGTGTTAGGATACATAACACTTTGTTATATAATTAGAAAATAACAACGTCGGCACAACTATTAACAAGTTGTTAATAACTTGTTGATTTGGCATTGATAAAAAAATAGTAAAAAAACAACAACTACACTTGACATTTGCATTCTGCCCCGGCTTATAAAAGCTACAGCAGAATGCAAATTTTTTATTGTAATCTTACTTTTCATCTTTCTACAAGGTTTTGCACAATTTTACTTGAATATCTTATAAGAAAATTATTAACTTTGTATATTATTGACAATGTGTTAATAAAGTAAATAAATGATTGAAATATAGAATATTAGATTGTTAATAAACTATCAATTACTTATAACTGTACATTAATAACTTAATAAGCAAGAAAAAGTAAGAAAAGTTATCACAGCTATTAACAAGCTATATTATTGATGTTATAAATAATTTTTTAAAGAAAAATTTAAATATAAAAATATATGATATCTGTTGAAAAAGGATACGTAGATATGCCGGTCGACGAAAACATCGACCTCCGCAGTGAAATATTACGACTAAAGAAAGAGAAGAAAGCCGTGATAATGGCACACTACTATCAGCGTCCGGAAATTCAGGATATAGCCGACAATATAGGCGACAGCCTGGCCTTGGCGCAACTTGCAGCCAAGACCGATGCCGACATAATAGTGCTTTGTGGAGTACACTTCATGGCAGAGACAGCAAAGATACTTTCCTTCGACAAGAAAGTGCTTTGTCCCGACATGAGCGCCGGATGCAGCCTTGCCGACAGCTGTCCCGCAAATAAGTTTGCATCCTTTGTTGCCGACCACAAAGGATACACAGTGATAAGTTATGTCAACACCAGTGCAGCAGTGAAGGCACACACCGATATTGTGGTAACATCGACCAATGCTCGCCAGATTGTGGAATCGTTGCCTGCCGATGAGAAGATAATATTCGGGCCCGACCGCAACCTTGGCAACTATATTAATAGTGTAACCGGCCGTAACATGGTGCTGTGGGATGGTGCATGCCATGTGCATGAACAATTCTCCCTTCAGAAGATAATAGATTTGAAAAATCAATATCCACAGGCAAAGGTGCTGGCTCATCCCGAATGTAAGAAGTCACTTTTAATGGTAGCCGACAAGGTAGGCAGCACACAGGCATTGCTCAACTATGCAGTAAAAAGCGAATTCACACAGTTCATTGTAGCCACCGAAAGCGGCATTCTGCATGAAATGCAGAAGCGATGCCCCGAAAAGACATTCATTCCCGCACCGCCCGAGGATGGCACATGCTCGTGCAACGAATGCAGCTATATGAAGCTCAACACTCTTAAGAAACTTTACAACACTTTGAAGTATGAACTTCCCGAGGTGAGTGTTGACAAGGCGATAGCAGATAAAGCCATTGTGCCTATAGAGCGAATGCTTGAAATATCAAAACAACTTGGACTGGTAAAATAATTTTGATGGACGAAAGTTTCGACATACGTAATGTGCGCAGCGAACGCGAAGGCGATATAGAAAAGGCATTGCGCCCTATGCGCTTCGATGACTTCAGCGGACAGGACAAGATAATAGAGAACCTGCGCGTTTTTGTGGCGGCAGCACGCCTTCGCGGTGAGGCTCTCGACCATCTGCTGCTTCACGGGCCTCCGGGACTCGGAAAGACCACCCTATCTAACATCATAGCCAACGAGCTTGGTGTAGGGTTCAAGATTACATCGGGTCCGGTGCTCGACAAGCCTGGCGACCTTGCTGGCATTCTAACATCGCTCGACGAAAACGATGTGCTTTTCATTGATGAGATTCATCGCTTGAGTCCTATTGTTGAAGAATATCTTTATTCGGCAATGGAGGACTACCGCATAGATATAATGATTGATAAAGGGCCGGGAGCACGGTCGGTGCAGCTCACACTGTCGCCATTCACACTCATTGGAGCCACCACACGCAGCGGATTGCTTACTTCGCCGCTCAGGGCACGTTTCGGCATAAATTGCCATCTGGAATATTACGACCATAGTGTGTTGCGAAGCATAGTAAAGCGTTCGGCTCGCCTTCTGAAGATTGATTGCAGCGAAGAAGCCGCCAATGAAATTGCCTTGCGAAGCCGAGGTACGCCACGTATTGCCAATGCGCTGCTTCGTCGAGTAAGAGATTTTGCACAGGTGAAAGGTTCGGGCCGAATCAATACCGAGATTGCACGGTTTGCTCTTGAGGCATTGAATATAGACAAATACGGACTTGATGAAATTGACAATAAAATACTTACTACTATAATAGACAAGTTCAAAGGAGGGCCTGTAGGACTCACCACCATTGCAACAGCCCTTGGCGAAGACCCCGGCACAGTGGAAGAGGTGTATGAGCCGTTCCTTATTAAGGAAG
>JBJEKE010000055.1:0-5141 GCA_051878475.1 Muribaculaceae bacterium
CATTGTTTATGAGTAAGCGTCTTTCTGTAATTCTCCCCTGTTACAACGAAGAGCCTGTGATACGGCAAAGTATCGACAGACTCTCCGGCAAACTTGCCTCGCTGATTAAGGACGGTACAATAGATGCCGACAGCATGATTATTGCCATTGACGACGGCAGCACCGACAACACATGGGATGCCATTGCCGGCATTGCTTCGTACAACCGGTTTGTGGTGGGCATAAAGCTAACCCACAATGTAGGCCAGCAGAATGCACTAATATCCGGACTGGATATGGCCATACAGAAAGACGCCGACATAACTATTACCATCGATGCCGACCTTCAGGACGACATCAACGCCATCGACGAAATGTTGGAACTGCACGGCCAAGGATGCGAGATAGTATACGGTGTGAGGAACGACCGTTCAAGCGACTCGTGGTTCAAACGGGTGACAGCACGCATGTTCTACAATTTCATGAAAGCCACGCAGGCAAAGATTATTCCCAACCACTCCGACTACAGGCTGATGAGCCGGCGAGCCGTTGAGATGCTGCTGGCATACGAGGAGCGTAATCTGTTTCTACGTGGCATAGTCCCGCTTATCGGGCTAAAAAGTGCACAAGTTTACTACAGCCGCACACCGCGCCATGCCGGTTACACCAAATATCCTCTGGGGAAGATGATAAGTTTCGCTATCGAGGGCATCACCTCGTTCTCCGTGCGGCCAATCAGAGCTATATTCACAGTCGGATTGGCATTCATGTTCATTGCCCTGTCGATTTTGGTGTACGTGATTGTGGTTATCATTCAAGGGCGCAACATTCCAGGATGGGCATCTATCATGCTCTCCATCTGGTTTATTGGATCACTTATACTGATGGCTCTGGGCATTATCGGCGAATACGTGAGCAAGGTGTACCTTGAATCGAAGCACCGCCCACGCTATTTCATCGACCGCACCACCGACACCGACAAGCACTGACACTCTCTATTTCTCGGCAGTAATGAAGGTGTTTGAATAAAGTGGCATATTCAGCGAGCGCGTGTTCCACAATTCCTTGAAATCGGCAGTTGATATGCTGCGATTATACGTCAGAGCTTTTGCATTACGCAGTTCCGGCAACGATTCGGCAATGAAAATGCTGTCGGGGGTATACCCGACCACCGGAACATAGTGAAGCCACTCCTCTTCGGGGCATATCTTTATCATCACTATCGCCGGATGTCCTTCGGCTACCTCATTCTTCAATGCATTGAGGTTTCCGATGTGATATTCCACTTCAAACCCATTCGATTCAAGGAACGATACTATTCCCTTGGGATATACATATCCACCCTCCATCTTGCTGGGCATAACCTCATACACACTGTCGCCATGGGCTTCTATGCCCCAATGACGCATAACGTAGGCACTTGAGAAGGCCGAGCATTTGAATCCGGTCTGTGCATCTATACGGGTTGACTCCGGTATTATGTAACTCTCGACATCGACCGACATCTCAAACTCAGGCGTCGCAGTGCCCATAAGATTGGCATCGACAATTGTAAAACTAACCAAATATCCTGCAATAGCTGCAAACAGCAATGCTAATCCTATTAAAATCCACTTTTTCATGCTCTATGCTTCGTTATGTCCTTGGTTGGAAGTTATTGGAAGGCACACCGAATCGCGGATATGAAGGTCGTGCTGCGGGAACGGTATTTCTATGTTGTTGTCGTTAAGCACATTGTATATAACCTCGTTGGCGGCACTCACAAATGCCACCTTGTCCTCGACAAGCACCCATACCACAACCACAAGGTTCACGCTGCTGTCGCCAAATTCGGAAAACGACACGCTCACCTGGGTGCCTTTTTTTATCAGATTCGGTTTATCGACAGTCTTCTGTTCAATAAGATGGTTAATACCCTCGATAAGCACCTCGCGCACCTTCTGCACATTCACGCCATAAGCCACTCCGATAGGAATCTTCACCATTTCGTACTTATGGTTGCGGGTAAGGTTCTTGAAATTCTTGCTGAATAGCTGCGAATTGAGGAAAGCAATCACGCAACCGTCGCGAGTGACAATCTGGGTGCTCTGATAGGTTATCGATTCCACCTTTCCGGCAATACCGTCGCATTCGATGTAGTCGCCTATACGTATGCGGCCGGTCATCAGCGAAAGTCCATAGAAAAAGTTCTCGAGCAAGTCCTTCATGGCGAAGCCCATACCGGTTGCCAAGCCCGTGGTGATTATCGTGATGCCGCTCTTAGGCACATTCAGCATATACAGCACCGTGATGAAATATGAGCCCCACACCAGTATGGTGATAATGTTAGTGGCAAGAGTGAGGTTGGTACTTGGCATAACGATGTCGTCGCCGTTATGGCCACACTCACGCAATTTCCGTCGTTCCTCGGCCAGATATATCTCATTCCTACGGTTCTTCAGCTCTTTATAGAACGCATGACCGGTGTAGTTGACATACTTGAATACGAAAAACAATGAAACCACTATGCAAAGTTTCAGAATCGACAGGTGCAGGAACGAAGTCGACACAAAGTCTACACCAAGGTATTTCATAAACAGGTCGGTCATGTCGAACATGCTCGCCGCCATATAAAGGCTCACCAGCACCGACACCACCGCCATTACCGGAATAAGCACCTTAGTAATGAAATCGAAGATATAGGTGTGCTGAATATACTCGCCCTTCACCATCTTCTTCTTTATGTTGTCGCGCATGGCATATACAGCATTCGACAAACGTCGTTCGGCATCGGCAAGTTTCTGCTCCAATTGCGGCTTATCATCGTCCGAAGCCTCGGCAATCTGACTGCGAAGTTTGTCGATTGTGCTCTGAATATTGTCGGTGGGAAGTTTTCCGTTGTTCTTTTCCTTATATGCACGCTGGATTCTCTTAATCAGAGTATCGGTTTCATACTTGCTGCAAATGTCGAAGAAGAAAGTGATGGTCTGGATACATGCCAGCTGGAACGTCCACCAAATCATAATCTCCACAGCCATCATTGTGTAGCCAATGAACGAGGTGATGCACGCCATGAGCATCGCCACAAACGAAATGATGGAATACAATATGTCGCTTGCCGGCAGAATGACCTTTCGACGGCGCAACACCGCAGCCTGCCAGATGGTAAATGCCAACAGAATGGGTGGGAAAATCAGATTAACAAGATTATTGGGAATGAATATGATTCGAAACACAATAACCACAAATGCCATTACCAGGAACGGCACATATTGCTTTACGCCCTCGTTTATCTGTTCACCAGTGAGACGGAACAGCAACGACAGCAAGATGAACACCACCAACCACGAGAACTCAAGCAACAGCTTCACCGCCATTATCAGGAAGTTATTGGTAAGGAAATGTTGTGCCACCCAAATCGAAAGAGTGAACACAATGAACCCGCAGGCAATAAGCAGCACCGGCTGCTTATGATGGAATTCGTCCTTGCTGCGGACACTGCGCGGCACCACCCAAGTGATAATGGCATAGCTCAATAATGCCGATACAATTACATAGAACAGCACGAAAATCGAGGTTATGGGAATAATCATTCCGCGCCATTGTGAATGCGAGTTATACTCATACACAGTGCCATCATCGGCAACCGAGCGAGAATCGTCAAGCGGCACATACTTGTCGTCGATTTCACTCGTCACCTGCGACATTACCGACGGCAATTTCATTAGCAATGTCAGATAATCGTCGCCACGATTGTTGAATATGTTTCTTCGAAGAGCTTCGTATTTAGTCTGAGCATAGGAGTTGAGGTCGGCAAGACGCTGAGTAACCTCTTCATAGTGACGGGTATCGGCCTCGATCTTGTTCATCAGGCGAACCATATTGTTGCGCAATGCCTTGGCATAAATTACGCATTGGTTACGGGCTTGTTGTTCGAGGTCGGTAAGTATAAACGGTTCCTCGCCCATAGCCTTGGCGATGCTGTCGATGCGCAACTGCAACCGGCGCACTGCAGCAGTGTCATCGGCAGCAATATTGGTTTCAGCTTGGAACGAATTGTTTGTTGCCGGAGGTAAACTTTCGAGCGAATATATTAGTTTGTCGTAACGGTCAACCTCCACGCGCATACGCTTCTTGATTTTCTCATACGGGAACTTTGCCAGGCTGGTATTGTTATACATGTCGGTAGCCTGCTGACAGGCATACGCCATGTCGAAGGTGAAATCCTCTTTCTGAGAATAGAGAATAAGCGAAATCTGGTTGCACCGCTGCATGGTTACAATTAGTTGCTCGTGCTCGTCCTTGGTGCGTTGCTCATACATTGCCATGATGGCCTTCTGCTTATGGTAACTACGCTCGAGTTCGGCCTTCAGCACTGTCAAGGTCTGCTTGAACGAACTCTCCTTAAGTACTGCACCGGCAGGAAGTATTGTCGACAGCAACACCGCCACGACAACCAACCGCAACATTTTAATTTTCATATCGTTTGACTCCTATAAAATTATTACACAAAAATAATGCGCAAAAATAGCATTTGTGGCAACATGAGCCAATCATATTGCCACAAATTATCTAAAAAAAGGGAAAAGCAAGCAATATCCATTACTTTATCACCATATCGAACCGGTCGCATGCACCTGTGCGATGAGCCAAGTGCTTGGTTGTCGGGGAAATACCGAACAGAGGTGAATAGGTGCGCACTTTCACTGTCATTCCATCGGGCATGAATTCAAGGATTCGGAGCCAACCGTCGCCACCATTTCCTTCCCAGCCGCCACCGAGAATTTGCACGTTGAACATCATCTGGTGAACAGTTCGGCCAGCCGAATTCTTGTCGGCGCGGTATGCTACCGAATCTTCAAAGTCGCCGGGCTCGCCGGTGTGGCCGCATATCACCATCACAATGTTCGACGACGGTTCAATGAGTTTTTCCCAGATTTGCTGTCCCCAGTTGCGAGGAGCGATGAGATAACCTTCTTCCTTGATGCGTTCGGCAGTGCGTTCGCGCAGGAATGAGTGGGTCATAAAAATCACCTTTGCTTCCTTGTATTCAGGCTTTGCAGCCAGATTCTTTGCCCACTCGAGCACCTCGTCGCGCGGAGCGAACTCCGATGTAATCACCAACAGCTTTCCCCAGTTAGGGTCGTTGAACTCAAAGGCAGCATTTTCGAGCGAGGCCACAC
>JBJEKE010000056.1:0-5100 GCA_051878475.1 Muribaculaceae bacterium
AGGATATCAACGACGACGATGTGTTGATGCTGGCTGGCAAGCATCGTATTAAGGACGCCCGCATCAAACTCGATTACCTTCAAGTTACAAGCGGAGTTGGCATACTTTCGGTGGCAAGTGTAGGCTTGATTATTGCCGGCGAGAAATTCGAGGCATGCGCTTCAGGCAATGGTCCGGTTGATGCAGCAATCTCTGCCATCAAGAATATCATACATCGGAAGATGCTCCTTAAGGACTTCCTAATACAAGCGATAACTCGTGGAAGTAACGACGTGGGTAAGGTTCACATGACGGTGGAATATGACAACAACCATTATTATGGCTTTGGTGCCAACACCGACATTATTGCTGCTTCGGCCGAAGCTTTCATCGACGCAATCAACAAATTCCCGAACTAAATACATTATATAATATGAATACACTTTTTGATAAAATATGGGACGCTCATGTGGTGAATTGTATTGATGGTGGTCCAACTCAATTGTATATCGACCGCCATTATTGCCACGAGGTTACAAGTCCACAGGCTTTTAATGGATTAAGAGAACGAGGTCTTAAGGTTTTCCGTCCGAGTAAGACATTCTGCTCGCCCGACCATAACATTCCAACACTTAACCAAGATAAACCGATAGTCGATCCGGTATCGCGCAATCAGGTGGACACTCTCACCAAGAATGCAACAGAATTCGGTGTAACACTTTTCGGATTAGGTCATCCAAAGAATGGAATAATCCACGTTATAGGTCCGGAAAACGGATTGACTTTGCCCGGGTATACTATTGTTTGTGGCGACAGCCATACTTCAACCCACGGTGCCTTTGGCGCTATAGCTTTCGGTATCGGAACGAGTGAGGTTGAGATGGTGCTTGCTTCGCAATGTATTCTTCAGCCTAAGCCAAAGACTATGAGAATAACTATAAACGGAAAGTTGAAACCATATGTAACAGCCAAGGATATAGCTCTTTACATAATTGCCAAGATGACTACAGGTGGTGCAACAGGTTATTTCGTTGAATATGCTGGCGACACTATTCGCGCGCTCTCGATGGAGGAACGAATGACCGTGTGCAATTTAAGCATAGAAATGGGTGCCCGTGGTGGTATGATAGCCCCAGATGAAACTACATTCGAATATGTGAAGGGTAGGGAATATGCACCAAAAGGTAAGGATTGGGAGGATGCTGTAGCATATTGGAAAACTCTCAAAAGTGACGATGATGCAGTTTTCGATAAAGAAATTACATTCGATGCTGACGACATCGCCCCTCGTATAACCTATGGCACTAACCCTGGAATGGGAATTGGAATTGACGAAAAGATTCCTTCGCTCGAATCGATTGACGAAGCCGGTAAGATATCATTCATGCGTTCGCTCGACTATATGGGATTCAAGCCCGAAGAAAGTTTGCTTGGGAAACCGATAGATTATGTTTTTCTTGGCAGTTGCACAAACGGTCGTATAGAAGATTTCCGTGCATTTGCATCATTTGTGAAAGGAAAGAAGAAAGCCAACAATGTGGTAGCATGGCTTGTCCCTGGCTCGTGGAATGTCGACAAGCAAATCCGTGAAGAAGGACTCGATAAGATTCTCAAAGAAGCAGGGTTCGAAATACGTCAACCTGGATGTTCTGCATGTTTGGCAATGAACGAAGACAAGGTGCCAGCCGGCAAATATGCAGTATCGACTTCGAACAGGAATTTCGAAGGCCGTCAAGGTCCGGGAGCACGTACAATTTTGGCTGGACCATTGGTGGCAGCAGCTGCTGCAATAACCGGCAGAATCACAAATCCTTCAACAATTTAATTTACTTAACAGCAATGAAAGAAAAATTCACTACTCTCACATCGCGTTGCATCCCATTGCAAAGAGAGAACATCGATACTGACCAGATAATTCCGGCACGTTTTTTGAAAGCTACTTCAAAACAAGGGTTTGGTGATAATCTTTTCCGCGATTGGCGTTTCTATTCCAATGGAAACCCAATTTCATCTTTTGTGCTGAACAACCCAGATTACAGCGGTTCGGTGCTTGTCGCGGGAAAGAATTTTGGCTCAGGATCAAGTCGTGAACATGCAGCATGGGCGATTGCCGGATATGGCTTTAAAGTTGTTGTTTCAAGCTATTTTGCCGATATTTTCAAAAACAATGCGCTAAATAACTGCGTTCTGCCAGTAGTAGTATCGGAACAGTTTCTCGCATCTTTATTCAAATCGATAGAAGTTGACAATAAATCAACTGTAACGGTTGATTTGAATGCTCAGACCATAACCAATAATGCCACCGGTGAGAAAGAATCATTCGACATCAACCCATACAAGAAAAATTGTCTGCTTAACGGCTTCGACGATATTGATTTTCTTCTTAGCAAGAAATCCGACATAGAATGTTACGAGCACAATCACAGCAAATAACTCTGTATGAAGATAGAACTTTTAGATACCACTCTCCGCGACGGTGAACAAACCTCCGGTGTGTCGTTCACTCCCTCCGAGAAATTGAGTATTGCTCAGAACTTGCTTACAGAACTCAACATTTCCCGTATAGAGATAGCATCGGCACGCGTATCGTCGGGCGAGTATGAATCGGTGAAAGGCATCTGTGAGTGGGCTCAACGTGCAGGGTATATCAATCGTGTTGAGATTCTTGGGTTTATCGACAATGGAAAATCGATTAAATGGGTTTCGGATGTTGGCGGAAAGGTGATAAACCTTCTTGCAAAAGGCTCATTGCGGCATTGCCGCGAGCAATTGGGTAAAACTCCAGAAGCTCATTTTGCCGACATATCTAATGAGGTGAAGAATGCAAATGCTGCCGGACTTACAGTGAACCTTTATCTTGAAGATTGGTCGAATGGCATAAAGTATTCGCCTGAATATGTATTTAATATGGTAGATACTTTAAAGGAGCTGCCCATTAAACGATTTATGCTTCCCGATACGCTCGGGGTTTTCAATCCTAATCAGGTGTATGGCTATGGCAAGAAAATGACCGACAGATATCCCGACATCCATTTCGATTTTCACGGACACAATGATTACGACTTGGCAACCTCTAACTCATTTGCTGCCGCTCTTGTTGGCTTCAAGGGCCTTCATTGTACCATCAATGGTTTAGGTGAGCGTGCTGGCAATGCTCCTCTTTCAAGTGTGGTAGCTGTGGTTCATGATATGTTGCGACTTGAAACCGGCATTGATGAGAAGAAGATAAATAAGGTGAGCCGCTTTGTCGAAGCATTCTCGGGCGTGATAATTCCACAGAACGAACCGGTAATCGGTGAGAATGTGTTTACTCAATGTGCCGGTGTGCATGCCGATGGCGACAAGAAGGACAATCTTTATTGCAATGCCTTGCTTCCCGAACGTTTTGGCCGCGAGCGTGAATATGCTCTTGGCAAGACATCCGGCAAGGCCAATGTGAGAAACAACCTTGAGGCTCTTGGTATAGAATTGAGCGAAAGCGACATCAAGAAAGTTACTGAGCGTGTTATCCAGCTTGGCGACAAGAAAGAGATAGTAACCCAGTTTGAATTGCCATATATTGTGTCGGATGTACTTAAGCATGACACCTCGCATTCAAAGGTGAATGTAATTAATTATGCGTTAAGTTTATCGCATGGATTACGGCCAACAGCCACAGTAAAGATAGAAATCAATGGCAAGGAATATCAGCAAAGTGCAGCAGGTGACGGTCAGTACGATGCATTCGTTAAAGCCATTAAGCGTATTTATAACGATTTGCTTAACCGAAAATTCCCTATGCTCACAAACTATATTGTCAACATTCCTCCCGGAGGCCGTACAGATGCCCTTGTTCAAACCACAATTTCATGGGATTATAATGGCCATCAGATAAAGACTCGTGGTGTAGACGCCGACCAGACTGAGGCTGCCATACAGGCTACAGTGAAAATGCTTAACATAATCGAAAACCTTTAATTTTTATAGATATGAAACTGAAAATTGCAGTCCTTCCTGGTGATGGAATTGGACCAGAAATAATGAATGTAGCTCTCGATGTGCTTAAAGCTGTGTGCGAGAAGTACAATCATGAACTTGAATACAAAACAGCATTAGTGGGAGCTTGTGCCATCGATGCAACTGGCAACCCTTATCCCGAAGAGACACATCAACTTTGCATGGAATCGGATGCAGTGCTTTTCGGAGCAACAGGCTCTCCGAAATACGACAACGACCCAACTGCAAAGGTGCGTCCTGAACAAGGCCTCCTTGCAATGCGTAAGCGCCTTGGATTATATGCCAACATACGCCCGGTTACGACTTTCAAGAGTCTTGTCAAGAAATCTCCTCTCCGTGCAGACTTGATTGATGGCGCCGACTTTATGTGTATCCGCGAACTCACTGGCGGCATGTATTTCGGTCGGCCACAAGGAAGAAGCGAAGACGGTAAAACTGCCTACGATACATGTGTATACAGCACATACGAGATTGAGCGTATAGTTCGTCTGGCATATGAGTTTGCCCTAAAGCGTCGTAAGAAAGTCACTGTTGTTGATAAGGCTAACGTGCTTGCAACAAGCCGCCTGTGGCGTGAGGTCTCTAAAGGAATCGCTATGGATTATCCTGATGTTACCACTGAATTCCTATTTGTTGACAATGCAGCTATGCGCATTATCCAATGGCCAAAAGATTTCGACGTCTTGGTGACAGAAAATATGTTTGGCGATATTCTTACCGATGAAGGGTCTGTTATTACAGGATCGCTCGGCATGCTTCCATCAGCTTCTATAGGCGAGCATACTTCAGTGTTCGAACCTATTCATGGTTCGTGGCCTCAGGCAGCCGGCAAAGACATCGCAAACCCATTGGCTACAGTGCTTTCTGCTGCTATGATGCTCGAATATGCGTTCAATCTTAAGGATGAAGCACAGCTTATCCGTGAAGCTGTAGAGGCGTCGCTTTCTGCAAAATATGTAACAGACGACATTGCTGAACAGGGTGAGCCATCATACAAAACCTCAGAAGTGGGCAAATGGCTCGTAGATTATGTGTCAAAGCATTAAGGATTATTAAAGACTATATGATGGTGAGGCTGTGTCGTAATCGAGGTTTACGGCGCAGCTTCTCTTTTTATCGCCTTGA
>JBJEKE010000057.1:0-5023 GCA_051878475.1 Muribaculaceae bacterium
TTACTAAAATCGACCTCAACAAATGGCTTGACGAACCATTCACACCGCCTCCAGAAGAACCTGTTTTGCCATAGGGGGATTCGATTGAAACATTTTTTGCAAAGGTTGATGCCTCTGCAAGTTAAGCCATGCTCAAAAATTATTTAGGACAATATTGCATTTTTCGCCAAAAATCCTTCCCAGAAGCCTGTTAAACGCCTCTGCTGTCCTTCGAAACCGGTCATTGCCGTCGCATTATTGCCGCACGTAGCGGCAACTTTTCAGTGGCACGGTATTTGCTGAAACAGAAAAATGCGTATTTTTGTAATTCTAAGAAATTGATTTTTTGAAATGGAAAACAAAGAGATTCCTATACTGCTCCTGACCGGTTATCTCGGCAGTGGAAAGACTACACTCGTCAACCATATCCTCGCCAACGAAAAAGGCATCAAGTTTGCCGTAATTGTCAACGACATTGGCGAAGTCAACATCGATGCCACCCTTATTCGGAAGGGTGGTGTGGTAGGAAGGAAGGACGACAGCCTCGTGGCCTTGCAGAATGGCTGCATATGCTGTACTCTGAAGATGGACCTCGTGCAGCAAATCTACGATATCACCCGAATGCAAAAGTTCGACTATATAGTAATTGAGGCCAGCGGAATATGCGAGCCTGAGCCGATTGCACAGACCATCTGCTCCATCCGTCGTATGGACCCGCGTATCACCCGTTTCGGGGTGCCGCGTCTCGACAGCATCGTTACAGTGGTCGATGCCCTGCGCTTGCAGAGCGAGTTTGCCTGCGGTGATAGCCTCACCAAGAAGAACATCGGCGAGGAGGACATCGAGAACCTCATCATCCAGCAAATCGAGTTCTGCAACGTGATTCTGCTCAATAAGGTGTCGGAAGTGAGTCCCGAGGAGCTGGCGCGCATTAAGGCAATACTGAAAGTGATTCAGCCCGATGCAACAGTTATCGAGGCCGATTATGCCAATGTGGAGCTTGAGGCGCTGCTCAACACCAATGCCTTCAACTTTGGCCGAACTGCCGTTTCGGCGGGTTGGGTGCGCGAAATAGAGCGTCGTGCCACCGACGAAGAAGAAGCTCGTGCAAAGAACCCTTATGCATTCCATGACCATGACGACCACGATGATGACCACCACCATCACCACGACCACGACGATGACGATGATGATGACCACGATGAGCATGAAGCCCATCACCACGAACATCACCATCATCACCACCACCACGACCACGAGGGTGGCGAGGTCGAGGAGTATGGCATCGGCACGTTCGTTTACTATCGCCGTCCGGGTTTCGACCTTAACAAGTTCGACCATTTCGTAGCCACAAAGTGGCCGAAAAACGTTATCCGCGCCAAAGGCGTGTGCTATTTTTCGAAAAACCGCGACATGTCGTACCTGTTCGAGCAAGCCGGTGTGCAGAAAAAGCTCACCGAGGCAGGGCAATGGTATGCTACAGCACCCGAAGAGGACCTTATACAGATGATGCAGCAAGAGCCCGACCTGATGCGCGACTGGGACGAGAAATATGGCGACCGAATGATAAAGATTGTGTTTATCGGCCAGCATCTCGACGGTAAGCAGCTGTCGCGCGAGCTCGATGCTTGTCTGGAATAAATCTCTATTATATATGGTTGAGAAACTGATGCAATACGTGTGGCAACATCGTCTGTGGGATCCCGCAGGGCTTGTTACCAACGATGGCCGCAAAATCTCGGTCATCGACACCGGTTTGCTCAACACCGATTCCGGCCCCGACTTCTTCAACGCCAAGATTAACATCGGAGGTGAGATGTGGGCAGGAAATGTGGAGATTCATCTGCGTGCATCCGATTGGCGCCGGCATCATCACGACACCGACAAGGCCTACGACTCGGTAGTGCTACATGTGGTGGCAAAGGACGATTGTCCGGTCTACCGAAGCAATGGTGAACGCATAGCGCAATGCGTCATGCAAGTGTCGCCGCATTTCAGCGAGCGCTACCATCAGCTTGTCGATGCCGACAACGAATTGCCATGTGCATCGGCTATAGCCCAAGTGCCGTCAATACACATCACCGAATGGATTGAGGCTCTTACCTTCGAGCGGATGCATGCCAAGGTCGACCATATCAACGAACTCCTCAGCTCGTTTGCCGGTAGTTGGGAAGATGTGTGCTATGTGATGCTCGCCCGCAACCTTGGCTTCGGCATCAATGGCGATGCCTTCGAGCGGCTGGCACGCCGCACGCCTTTGAGGCTCATCGGCAAGCATAGCGACTCGCTCTTCCAGATTGAGGCGCTGATGTTCGGCCAGGCGGGCATGCTCAATGCTGATACCAATCCTCAGGACGAATACTATCAACAACTGTGCAAGGAATATGCCTTTCTGGCCAACAAATTCTCGCTCACACCCATGGGCGGCTCCACTTGGCGATTCTTCCGCATCCGACCGCAGAGTTTCCCGTATCGCCGCATTGCCATGCTGGCGCAGCTGCTCCACGGCGGGTTCCGCTTTTTCACCGACATCATCGAAGCTCCCGACGAAGCTACATTGCGAAAACTTTTCGACATTGAACTGTCAGGATACTGGGCCTCGCACTATGCTTTCGGAAAGCCGTCGACGGGCAATGCCAAGGCTCTGAGCAATCAGTCGGTCGACATCCTGCTCATCAACACCGTGGCGCCGCTATACTATGCCTATGGCGAACACATCGGCTCGTACGATACCACCGACCGTGCCATCGACCTGCTGTCGAATCTGCGTCCCGAGCACAATTCCATTGTCGAGATGTTTGCACGCACCGGTATCCGCGCTGACAATGCTATGATGTCGCAGGCGCTCATTCAGCTGCGCCGACAGTATTGCGAGGCGCGAAAGTGCATCTATTGCCGCATCGGCCACCAGTTGTTGGCCAAGGCTGCATCGCAGACATAATTATTAGGAGAGTTACATACGAGTGTCGATGTGCAGAATGTTGTGCACAAACATCATCTCGCGTATGTCGCGGCGCATCACCTCCATGTCGTCGTAGTTGGGATTTGCGCTGCGGAGCGTAACCATTTCAGGGTTCTCGTGCTTGCGCACATACTTTACCAACCGGTAATCGTCGAGCAACAGCACATAAATCTGTCCCCAGAACAGCAGCGACGGGTTCTGTAGCTCGCGGATGGCCAGATAGTCGCCGTTGTTGATAACCGGGCACATGCTGTCGCCGCTCACGCGCACTATGCGGCAATCGTCGGGGATTGATGGAATGTCGACTGTCCCGATTATATTATCGTTGGCAAACATCATCGAGCGCGACATCGGTCCGGCAGTTACATCGATGTCGTACACCGGTGTGCCACGTTTTGTAGGAATCACCGAGATAGGCTCGTTGATGGTCAGGGTGGGGATTCCCGGCTTGGCATACGGGGTTTCGGTGCCGTCGCGCAGCCATTGCTTCGATACTCCGGTGCTCACTACAATGCGGTTGAGCAGCGATTCGCCTATAGGCAGCTTGCCGTTGAGATGTTTCGACAGGTTCGACGGGTTGATGCCGATTCGCTTTGCAAAATCGAGTTGCGAGCCGCCGCTTTGTGTAATCAGATAGCGCACACGGCTGATGATTTCCTGATTGTCGGGCTTCACAATGATGGGTTCGGGGTTTGGTGTATCCATAGCTTTCCAGCGTTTAGTTGATGGTTTTATGGGAAATCGAATTTATTTTGGGTGCAAGATAGTAAAAAGTTGGCATTTCTACAACGAAATGCCAACTTTTTGACAAAAAACTATAGCAGAAGGAGTTTATTTGTTGAATGTCGGTGCCTCGGCCGAAATCGAAGGGGTGCCGTTAGCTATGTAGGGCCAGCCGTCGTCGGTCCACTTCACGAGGTCGAGCATGCCTTGGCGTCCCTTGTTCGGGTCGTCGATTTCGTAGGCGTGATACACCATCCATGTCTGCCCCTTGTCGTCTTCAACGAGGCCGGCATTGTGTCCCGGGCCTGAGAATTTGTCGTTTCGGTCGAGCACAACGTTGAAGCCGTTGTCGAGCATCTTCACCCCTTTGCTATCAACGTATGGCCCGAGGATATCTGTCGAGCGGCCCACAACGGTGCGATAGGTGCTGTTGGCGCCGCCCGTGTAGTCGCCGGTCGAGGCAAACAGATAGTAGTAATCGCCGCGTTTCCAGATGTTGGTGCCTTCGAAGGCATTTCCTGCCACCTGTTGCATGGTTTCCTTCTTCACTGTTATCTTGCAATTGTCGTCTACATCAAGCTCAACGGCATAGATTCCGCGGAAACTACCCCAGAACAGATACGATTTGCCGTTGGCCTCGTAGTAGAATTGGTCGATGCTCTGCTCTACGTTGAACGGGCGGCTGTCGATAAGCAGCCCTTGATCGACGAACGGGCCGGAGGGCTTGTCGCAGGTGGCATATCCTATGGTGCTCAGCCATACATCGCCGAACCACATGGTGTAGAACACCACATATTTCCCCTTTATGTATCTTATTTCCGGAGCCCAGAAATTGCCGGCATAGCCGTTGCGTTCCAGTTTTGGCCGGGTGGCATCGCTGAAAATCTTCCCCTCATATTGCCAATTAACGAGGTCGGCCGATGAATATATGGCATATCTGCCGCCAGTGGTATATAGATAGAAACGGCCGTCGTCGGCACGAATCACCGACGGGTCGGGCGTGTTGGCATGTATTACCGGATTCATATACGATGGGGTGCCGGGCTTAACGGGTAGATTAGGAGTGCCTGATGTGCTGACTGATTTGCCGCTGGATTGCGCTGCTGAGCATAACAGCATCATTGTGAGTGCAATAACAGTTGATTTCATTGATTATGGTTATAGGATGGTTAATGATTTTGCAAATATACTGCTAAATTCCTTTATCGCCAAATGTCGGATGGCGCTGCATTTTTTTGTTTTGTCCAATAATTTGCAATAATGGAATAAAAAGCATAACTTCGCATAGAAACTGCTATGTTCCGGTATATGAGTGATTGGTGCCGAAATCTGTTATTGCAACTTACCATGATTGCTGCA
>JBJEKE010000058.1:0-5010 GCA_051878475.1 Muribaculaceae bacterium
TGTGGTTCACATAGCGCTCAGCGTCGGCGCCGGTTACCATTACTTCGCCCATGTGGCTAACGTCGAACACGCCGCAGTGATTGCGCACTGCATTGTGCTCATCGATAATTGTACTGTACTCTATTGGCATCATGAAGCCTCCGAAGGGGCTCATCTTTGCACCAAGTTCAACGTGGCAGTCGTAGAGACATGTTTTTTTCTCTTCCATATTGGTATTGTTTTTTGATGTTTGTTTAAGGTATGAATATTGTATTGATGAATTTTTGGTTGTCACAGTTCAGTATAATCGAGCCAATGTCGGTGCCCTCGAGGGCTTTCTCGACTGCTTCGCGGGAGAATTCTGAGCCTATGAGCTTGTCGATGAGCTGGCGGTCGATGTCGCCCACCAGGAAGTAGTCGCCCAGGATGTTGACGTTGCGAATCACGTTGCCGTTAACCTCCATGTTTATCTCAATTTCGCCCACGCCCTCAATTCGCTGTTTGCGGCTTATGGTGCAGCGGGGATTGTTCCCGTAGATGAATTCGTGGGTGAGATATTCCTTTTCGATTTCCTCTATTAGCGTTATGCCTTGTCCGTCTACAACGATTGTGGGCTCGTCGCACATGTCGTTGCGCACGAAAGCCTTGAATTGCTCAATGTCGAGGTCGATGTGTTCGCGCAGGTTTGTCACGTGCTGTCGTACGCTTTGCACACCCTTGCTTATAATCTTCTCGTCGGATGGTGAAATGGCGTGCACCATAGCCTCTATGTCGGTGTCGTAGAGCATGGTTCCGTGCACAATGCTTTTTTCGGGCAGGTGGTAGAATGCATTGCCGCTCACCTTGCGGCCGTCAATCATAATGTCGTTGCGTCCGCTTGCCATGGCATTCACTCCCAGACGGTTGAGCATCAGTGCCACCCGACGCATGTATTTGTCGAAAGTGAACTGTACCGAAGTGCTTTTGGTGATATACGAGAACATTATGTTGCTCATATCGGCATAAACGCATCCGCCGCCACTTTTGCGCCGGAAGGTGTTGATGCCGTGCTGACGGCAATAGTCCAGGTTGATCTCGCTGGCAATTAATTGGTTTCTGCCAAATATCACTGTTGGGTTCACTTGCCACATAAAGAAACATTCGTCCTCGTCGAGATATCGTGCAACATATTCTTCTGCAGCCAGATAGAATGTCAGACGACGGACTGGTTTCTCGGGCAACTGGATGTATTTCATGTTGTCGAACAGTTTATGAAAATTACTTTCAAAAGTAGCAATAATTTTATATTCGGCAATATGCTTTTCTCTTTTTATGCAATATTGTCCTAAATATGCAATATGCATTGGATTCCTGGAGATATAAACAGGGATGCACCTCGGTTGAGATGCATCCCTTTATATGCTTAGGTTTTAGTCCGGATTATTTCAGACCACGGTTACGTAGCAGAGCATCTACTGTCGGTTCCTGTCCACGGAAGTTGATATAGAGCTTCATGGGGTCGTCGCTGTCGCCCATTTCGAGCACGTTGGTGCGGAAAGCATCGGCTGTGGCCTTGTCGAAGATGCCTTTCTGTGCAAACAGGTCGAAGCCGTCGGCGTCGAGCACTTCGGCCCACAGATAGGTGTAGTAGCCCGAGGCATAGTGGTCGCTGCCGAAAATATGCTTGAAGTATGGGCTGCGGTAGCGGTATTCAACTTCGCGGGGCTTGCCAAGTTTCTCCGAAACAGACTGTTCGAAAGCGAGCATATCGATGTCGGTGTCGGTGGGGACAATTGAGTGCCATTCGAGGTCGAGCAGAGCTGCACCTACGAGTTCGGTTGAAGCGAAGCCTTGGTTGAACTTGCCTGATGCCACGAGCTTCTCGATGAGTGCGTCGGGGATAACCTCGCCGGTCTGATAGTGCTTTGCATACACTTTAAGCACTTCGGGTTCCATAGCCCAGTGTTCCATAATTTGCGATGGGAGTTCTACAAAGTCGCGGTCGACATTTGTGCCCGACTGGCCGCTGTAAGCGGCTCGGGTGAGCATGCCGTGCAGTCCATGTCCGAATTCGTGGAACATGGTTTCAACTTCGTCGAGTGTGAGCAGCGATGGCATATCGGCAGTAGGCTTGGTGAAGTTGCCCACGTTGAAAATTATAGGACGTTCTTCTTTGCCGTTGATGTTCGAAGCGCCCTTGAATTCGCTCATCCAAGCACCTTGGCGTTTGCCTCCGCGAGGGAAGTAGTCGGTCATAAATACAGCCACGTGCTTGCCTTGTGCATCTGTTACGTCGTAAACCTTTACTTCGGGGTTGTATTTCGGAGCGTCGGGCATTTCGGTGAATGTGATGCCGTAAAGTTGGTTGGCCACGTAGAAAATGCCTTTTCTAACGCTGTCAACCTGGAAATATGGGCGTACGTCGTCTTCGCTGATGTCGAATTTCTCTTTTTTCACCTTCTCGGCATAGTAATAGTAATCCCATGGTTCAATAGTGATGTCGGCACCGTGCAACTTGGCGTAGGCTTGCATATCGGCAACCTCTTCCTTAACCTTAACGATGGCAGGCTTCCAGATTTGCATAAGCAGGTTGCGTGCGGCATCTACGGTCTTTGCCATTACATTGTCGAGCTGATATGCAGCGAAGCTGTCGAAGCCAAGAAGCTGGGCTTTCTTGTGGCGAAGTCGCAGAATCTTGTTTATGTTGGCTGAATTGTTGTATTCGTTGTCGTTGCCGGCCAGCGATATATAGCCTTTGAACATTTTCTCGCGGAGGTCGCGGTTGTCGGCATAGGTGAGGAATGGCAGACGGCTGGGGTTGTGCAATGTGAACACCCATTTGCCTCCCATGCCACGGTTTGCAGCCTCTTCGGCAGCTACGGCGATGCTTCCTTCGGGCAGACCGGCAAGGTCGTCCTTGTTGTCGATTACAAGGGTCCATTCGTTGGTTTCCTTAAGGATGTTGCTGCAATAGCTGAGGTAGAGGGTTGAGAGTTCTTGGTTGATTTGCTTGAGCGAATCCTTCATTTCGGGCGAGAGCAGAGCTCCGGCGCGAACGAATTCCTTGTAGTTCTTCTCGAGCAGACGGCGCTGAGCGGTGTCGAGGCCGAGCGAGTCGATGTTGTCATAAAGTACTTTCACGCGCTGAAACAGCGAGTCGTTCATCAGGATTTCGTCGGAATGGGCCGAGAGCATGGGATAAGCCTGTTCGGCAATCTGTTCCATGATGCTGTCGTTGTCTGATTCGGCGAGAGCACCAAAGACGTAAGACACTTTGTTGAGAAGTTCGCCGGCTTGGTCGAGAGCCAGGATGGTGTTGTCGAAAGTCGGAGCCTCGGCATTACTTACGATGGCTTCAATTTCGGCATTGTGCTGCTTGATTCCTTCTTCGAATGCTGGCATGTAGTGCTCATGCTTAATCTGCTCGAAAGGAGGAATCTCGTAAGGGGTGTTGTAGTCACTCAAAAACGGATTGGTTGTTTCCTGTTTCATACAACTCGAAACGGTTAATGCCATAGCTATGAGGCTTATGGCCGGTAAAAACATTTTTTTCATATATAACTCATCTATAATAGTTTATTCTAATGCGAATGTTGCAAGAAGCGGATAGTGGTCGCTGCTTGCAAAGTGAGGTCGCTCTATATCGGTGGCTCTGATGTTCCCTTGATACAGGACATGGTCTATCCTAAGATAGAAACGGTTTCCGTGGTAAGTTATTGTAGGTCCGAATCCACAATCGCAGTATGCATCGTTCATGCTGCCGCGAATTTTCCGGTAGGCATACGAATTGGCGGTGTCGTTGAAGTCGCCGCACAGAATCACGTTGCCATCCTCGCGTCGGAGCAATTCGCTGATGGACTGTGCTTGTTTCGAACGGTAGCTCATGGCATCGGCAATCTTGGTGTAAAGATGCTTCTTGAGGTCCTTTGCCAAAGCCTTTGCCTCGCTTCTGGATTCGGGCATATTTTTCCCTTTGATTGTGTTCTCATACAGTTCTTTGTCATCGTCAGAGAGCCCGATTGATTGCAGATGGATGTTGTAGAACGAAATTGCGCGACCGCCGAGGTCAATTCGGTATCGTGTTGCCGAATATTCGTTGTTTCGGCCTGATATGTCGTTGCTTTCAGTGATGGGATATTTTGAAAGCAGCATTAAATCGCGGCTTGAGAATGTGCGATAGGGGTATCGCTCCTTGATTGAGTCGGATTGCTGTTCGGTGATGCGCAATTTCCGGTTTTTGTCAACACCGTAGCACTCCTGTAGCGCAACAATGTCGGCGTCGGCTTTCAAGATGTTGCTTAGGGCTATGTTGTAGGTGTCGTTTTTTATTTCGTTTCCAAAACACGAAAGTCCGAACACGTTGTAGGTGAGCACTGTGAACTGTTTTCCGTGCTCAGCCACGGCAGTTGGCTTGGTAATGTTTAGCGGCGAGAATGTGTAGGCTTGAGGTCCGCACGCAGCCAGCACAATCAGCGATAGCACCAGGTTGGTCCATTTGCGCCATGCCATCCATAGCATCGTCATTAGCAGGTGGGCTCCGAGCAGAAATGGAAAGAACAGGCCCGATACGGCTATTATGCGGTTGTCCGGTGGATTGAAGTATAATGAATATGCCGACGTGGCCATAGCCATTGCTACTACTGCACTGACAGCGGTGGCAATGGCGAGCAAAAAGCGCAATGGCTTAGATTGCTTTGCTTTGCGGTCGGGTTTACACTTTTTTCGTGACATCGAAAAGCCTGTTTTTCTCTTCGGGGGTTAGTGATGCATATCCCGAATGCTTTATTTTTTCCAGAATTGTATCCATTTCGGCCTCGGCTGCCGATTTCTCTGTATTCTTGGCAGCCGAAGTGCGTTGAGCACGGTTGTCGGCAAATCGGGCGTTCGGCTTTTTTGCGTTTTGACGTTGCCATGAGTGCGACACAATCTTGTCGATGGCATGGTTCAGAGGTTTGGCAATGTCGATGCCGTGTCCATATAACCATGCAAACAGTGCACCCATGCCTATTCCGCCCAAATGGGCAATGTTTCCGCCGATGTTGCCCATGTCGA
>JBJEKE010000059.1:0-5001 GCA_051878475.1 Muribaculaceae bacterium
TCATGTGGTCGTCGTATTCGTGGTGGTGGTGACGTTGATAGTTACCTCCGTTGTACCAGTCGCTACCGCGGGTAGGGATACAGATTTCGTCGGTACCTAATTCCTGGAGCATCCAGTATGCAGCGTGATGGCCGGCATACCAGCGCCAGTGAGTGAAAGGACGATTGAAACGCTGCCAAACGGCATCCTGAGTTGTGAAGAACGTTTCGGGCACTGTCTCAGAGTAGAACTCCGGTTCTACGCTACACGACGACATTGCCAAAAGTCCAATAATACCGGAGATTAAAAGTCCAAATATATTATTCTTTTTCATTTTGTAATCTGTGTATTAGAAGTTAAACTGCATACCTAAAGTCCAAGTGCGGGTAACAGGGTAGAAGCCGCTCCAGAATTTCTCGTCGCCGCCATCCCAACCGGTGATGTTGGTTTCAGGATTCATACCGCTGTAGCCGGTGATTGTGCAAACGTTACCTACAGTACCATAGATGCGGATTTTGTCTACCAAGCCGTTGGTGTACTTCTTCATAGGAAGAGTGTAACCGAGGGTGATAGCGTCGATTTTCAAGAATGTACCATCTTCGAGGAAGTAGTCGCAAATGTTCTTTTCGCCCTTGATGTGGTCGAATTTGCCATAAGCATCCTTAAGAACGTTGGTGTTGCCACGGCCCTGGATACCATAGTACATATTGATTGTGTTCATTACGTCGAAGTCAATCCAGCTGCGCATGCTGATACCGAGGTCGAAGTTCTTATAGGTAAGAGTGTTGTTCCATCCGATAATCAGGGCAGGATTGTAGCTACCGATATACTGCTTGTCGGAGTTCGACTTCTTGTCGGCCGGGATGACTTCGCCATCCTTGTTGTAAACGAGGAAGTTACCATCATCGTCGAATCCGGCATGCTTCCAGATGTAGTACTGACCAATCTTGGTGCCTTCTTCAAGACGGTGAGATGAACCTGGAGAACCTGGTGCCGGGTAACCGTCGCTGTCGTAGTAAGTGTTGTCGCCCCAGAGGTCTTTCACCTTACCGCTGCTGTGGCTGAGGTTGAGGTTAGATGTCCAAGTGAAGTCCTTGTTCTTGATGATGTCGCCACCAACTTCGAATTCCCAACCGTTGATGCCCATCGTACCGATGTTCTGCCATTGGTTTTCCTTTGGATAAGGAGGCTGCGATACCTTTACGTTGTAGAGGAGGCCGTCGATGTCGCGGGTAAAGTAGTCGAACTTACCATAGAGGCGACCGCCGAAGAATGAGTAGTCGATACCGAAGTTCCATTCTTTTTTCTCTTCCCATCCGAGGTTAGGGTTGACGTTGGTGGTAGGACCGTAAGAGTAAGCCCAAGATCCGTCAGGAAGCATCCAGCGTGTATCGGAAGAAAGGGTGTTGGCCATATACGAGGCGCTGAAGTTGTTGTTACCGGTAACACCGTAACCAACGCGAAGCTTCAGGTCGTCGAGCCATGTGAGGTTCTGCATGAACTTTTCGTTGCTGATGCGCCAGCCGGCAGATACGGCCCAGAAGTCACCCCAACGGTTGTCGGCAGCAAACTTCGAAGAACCTTCGTGACGGATAGAGGCCATCAAGAGGTACTTGTCCTGATAAGAGTAGTTAACGCGGGCGAAAACCGAGAACAGACGTTCGGTGATGCCTTTGTTCGACGACATTGAAGCCTTGCCATCTGCCAGATACGAACCTTCGCCGATGTTCCAGTATTTTACACCCGGAACCGAGAAGTTGTAGTTGTCCATGCCGAAGCTTTCGTTGTTCTTCTCAAAGAAAGAGTAACCGGCAACGGCGTTGATGCTGTGGCCACCGTTGAGTTCGGTGATATAGGTGAAGTAACCTTCCGAAGTGAGGTTCTCAGTCTTGCTGAAGTTGAGGGCAGCGTGGCCTTTGCGCGAGTTGTCGAGCTCGTCGGCGTGGTTGTAAGGCCAGTATTCATGAAGTTCCCACTGACGGTTTTCGTAACCGAGAGTCTGTTGGTAGCTCAGGCCAGGGATAGGCTTGATGTTGAGCTTCATGGTGATTTCGGGTTTGAACCACTTGTCGAGGCCTTGGTAGTCCTTCATCATGGCGTTTGCCAGAGTGTTGTAGTCGAGCGATTCGTTCAGCCAAACATTGTAGCCGCTTGAGCTTTCAGGGTCGTAAGGCGAACGGGTTGGGTTGTTGCCCATTGCGCGAGTGAAGTTAGGCACAGAGTTAACGCGTGCAGCCTGACGATAGTCGACAACCGGGTTGAGTTCCAACCAACCGTCGAACAGTTTGAAGCGAGCGTTGAAGCGGCCGCCGTAGTCCTTACGCGAGTCGCCCTTTGCAATACCTTCGTTGTTGTTGTAGAAGAACGAGGTGAAGAGCTGAACCTTGTCGGTACCGTATTCAACCGAGATGTGGTGCTTGTTTGAGAAGTTGTCCTTGTTGAGGCACTCCTGCCACCAGTTTACGTCGCTGCCGTAGTCGGTGCTGATACCGTGCTCAACGAATTCAGCTGCCGAGAGCATTTCGGGAGCGTTGTAGTTCTGCTTCTTTGAGAGTTCAACGCTGTAGTTAAGCTTGAGCTTACCTTCGGTGTTCGAGCCGCTCTTGGTGGTGATGAGAATCACACCTGCAGCAGCACGGGTACCGTAGATAGCGCCTGCCGAACCGTCCTTGAGCACGTCGATGCTCTTGATGTCCTCCTGGCTGAGCGAACGGATATCACCACCGGGGAAACCATCGATAACGATGAGCGGTGAGCGGCCCGAGTTGATAGAAGTCATACCACGGAGCTGGATTGTGGTACCGGCGTTAGCGGCGCCAGTGTTGCTCATGATCAAGCCACCGATTTTACCTTGCATGGCTGTGGTGATATCCGAACCACTGACACCAATCATAAGGTCGTCGGCCTTGATGGATGTGATAGCACTTGTTACCTGCTTTTTGTCGAGGGCACCATAACCTACAACCACCACCTCTTCAAGGGCCTGTGCATCTTGAACGAGCTTAACGGTGACAGCCCGGCGTCCTGCGAGCTTTACTTCTTGTGTGAGGTAACCTACATAAGAAACCACTACTGTCGAGTTGGCGGGAACGTTTTTCAGAGTGGCTTGACCTTCGATGTCGGTACTGTTGCCGTTGGTAGTACCTTTAACCATAACACTGGCACCGATAACAGCTCCGGCATCGTCGACAACTGTAACGGTAACGTTGTTTGAACCGGAATTACCGGCTTGATTCGATGATGATTCAGTACCTGCAGCTAAGGCATAACTCCATGTAGACAAGCAAACGAGCATAATGAACACTATGCGCTTGATGCTGGCATTGAATCGGGCATTTAAAGAATGACCACAATTATGTTTTTGTTGCATTTCTTAGATAATAAATAGGTTAAAATAAAAATGACTGGATAATAAAATGTCCGTTCCTTTAAGGGATACAGTCCCTCTCTTTTAAAGTAAGGTTGGTGATTAGAGTTATTTCCGCATAGGCAAAAAAGTTTTAGTTAGTTAACTATGTTATTATTTCAAGGTATTCATCAGGGTTGCTTGATATTTGAACCAGCCATAATGAATAGGGTAAGATTGGCGATTGGGCATCAACGATGGGAATGCCTTCCCCGTTTTTTAGCCTCAACCACTCTACAAATATATATATCGTTTTGCAAACAAGCAACAAAAAGTGTTAAATTTTAGGCGGGAGGGCTTTTTTGTCGATAAAGACTTTATAGGGCTTTTAAACTTGTGTTATAAAACATGTTCTAAAGTGCGAATGACTACAGTTTCAAATACCTGAAGGCTTGGCATAGCTCGAGAGAGCCCACCAAGCCTTCTTTTTATTCAATCGCGGCACGCTGTGATTGCATTGCCGAGGTTGTGTATGGCTTTTGGAATTATATCTTTGATTTGTAGGTGCAGCGGCGTTTGTGGAGGGTGGTGTCAAAGTATTGCCACTGCGACTGCACGCGCTGGTTCACTTCGAGTTCGGGGTTGGTTTCGGCGTATTTGTAGCCTTGCTTGATGAAACTTGGAATCAGGTCGGTGAATAGCAGCGAGTTTACGCCTTTGCTTTGGTATTCGGGCTCAACAGCCACCAGGAGCAGGTCGACAATGTCGTTCTGGGCCTTGAGCGCTTTGATCAGGTGGAACCATCCGGTGGGGAACAGTCGGCCGCGGCTTTTGATTAGCGCTTTAGAGAGCGACGGCATGGCGAGGCCGAGGCCCACCAGACGGTCGTCGGCATCGACAATAACCGACAGGTTCTCGAGGCGGACGATAGGCACATACATCTTGATGTAGTGGTCGATTTGCTTCGGAGTCAGCGGGGAGTAGCCGTAAAGCTGGTCGTAGGTCTTGTTGATGAGTTCAAACAAGGCACGGCCATACTTTGCCACCAGTTCCTTCTTGCTTTTGAAGTGCACGTTACGCACGCCGTATTTGCGGCGCACAATGTCGCAGATTCGCTGGAATTTGTCGGGGATTCCGTCGGGCACCAGAATCTTGAATTCCACCCAACTGGCGTCGACCTCGAAGCCCATTCGCTGCATCTGGGCGTTGTAGTAGGGATGGTTGTAGATGGTAGCCATTGTGCCGAGTTGGTCGAAGCCATCGGTGAGCATACCCTCGTTGTCCATGTCGGTGAATCCGAGTGGGCCGACGATGTTGTCGAGGCCTTTCTGTCGGCCCCATTCCTTTACAGCGGCGAATAGCGCGTCGACCACCTCGTCGTCGTCGATGAAGTCAACGAATCCGAATCGCACGGTTTTCTGTCCGGAGCGTTCGTTGACCTGCCGGTTGATGATTCCGGCAATGCGGCCTACGGGCTTGCCGTCGCGAAATGCCATGAAGTAACGGCTTTCGCAGAAGTCGAATGCCGGGTTCTTGGCCGGGTTAAGGGTGTCGATTTCGTCAATCACGAGTGCCGGTACGTAGTATTCGTTGCCTTTGTAAAGGTCGATGCCGAAGTGAACGAATTGTTTCAGTTGGGCAGGGGTGGGTTGGATAACACGGATTTCTACAGCCAT
>JBJEKE010000060.1:0-20913 GCA_051878475.1 Muribaculaceae bacterium
GAAAAAGACATGTCAAGACGCTCGTTCCTGAAGACCGGTACAACAGCTGCTATCGGCCTGTCGATGGTTCCGGGCGCAATCTTCGGTGCGAAGAAAGACTCAAAGAAAAAAGCTGCCAAGAAGGACAAAATCAAACTTCTGGGCGTAGGTATCGGTGGCCGCGGCGCAAGCGTATTGCGCGGGCTGGTAAAGACCGGCAAGGTGGAGATAATCGGCCTTTGCGACGTTGACTGGAAATATGCCGGCCACGTATTCGAAGAGCATGAGAAAAACTTCCCCAACCTGAAGAGATACAACGACTACAAGAAGATGTATGCCGAACTTCTCGATCAGGCCGATGCAGTGATGTGCGCAACAGCCGACCACACTCACGCTATCATCTGTGCTGAAGCAATCGCAGCCGGCAAGCACGTGTATTGCGAAAAGCCACTTACCCACACAGTTTACGAATCGCGTCTGCTCACCAAGCTCGCCGCCAAGCACAGAGTAGCTACCCAGATGGGTAACCAGGGTGCATCGGGCGAAGGTGTACGCAAAATCTGCAACTGGATATGGAATGGCGAAATCGGTGAAATCAAGAAAGTTGAGACATTCACCGACCGTCCAATCTGGCCACAGGGCTTGGAACGTCCGGAAGAAACACCGGCAGTGCCCAGCACACTCAACTGGGATGCCTTCATCGGCCCGGCTCCAATGCGTCCATACAACCCGATCTACACACCATGGAACTTCCGTGGCTGGTGGGATTTCGGTACAGGTGCCCTCGGCGATATGGCTTGCCACATCCTTCACCCAGTGTTCAAGGCACTCAACCTGAAATATCCGACAAAGGTTCAGGGAACATCGACATTGCTTCTTAGCGAATCGTGCCCTAACGCCGAATACATTAAATATACTTTCCCTGCACGCGACAACATGCCAAAGGTTGCCATGCCGGAAGTAGAGGTATACTGGTACGACGGTGGCTTGATGCCTGAACGTCCCGTACAGTTGCCAAACGGCAAGAACCTTAACGTATCGGGAGGTGCAGCCATCTTCTACGGCACCAAGGATATCCTTATCTGCGGATGCTATGGTGTTGACCCATATCTGCTTTCAGGCCGCAATCCTGAAGTACCGAACCTTTGCCGCGAAGTAGAGAACAACGACCACCAGGCCGACTGGGTACGTGCATGTCTGGAAGATCCTGACGAGCGCATACCATCGGAATCCGACTTCCAGTTTGCCGGACCGTTCAACGAAATGGTAGTGATGGGTGTGAATGCAGTACGTCTGCAAGGCTTGAACCAGGAGCTCGAATGGGATGGCGAAAAGATGGAATTCACCAACATTCCAGCCGATGCAACAGTTAAGTCAGTAATCAAGGACGGCTTCAGCATCAAGGATGGCCACCCGACATTCAACAAGACATGGACCGAACCGGTTAATGCACGCAAGTTTGCTGCTGAGCTGGTACGCCACACCTACCGTGAAGGCTGGGAACTTCCGGAAATGCCAGAATAATGAGAATTAACCATTAAAAATTTTTGATAATCAAGTAATCATGAAGAAAATTCTTTTAGGTGCAGCAATAGTAGCTGCATTTGGCCTCGTATCGTGCGGCGGCAGCCAGAAACAAGAAGCTGCAGCATCAGAAGACAGTGTAGCAGCTCCGGCGTACACAGTTCTTGAGAAGGACACTGTAGATTTGAGCAAGCTCGCTGTTGACTCAGAAGGTTACATTGTGCTGTTCGACGGCAAATCGCTCGAAGGATGGCGCGGCTATGGCAAGGATACCATTCCTGCTCGCTGGACAATTGAAGACGGCTGTCTGAAATTCAACGGCACAGGCATGGGCGAAGGCCAGAAGGGCGATGGTGGCGACATTATCTTTGCTCACAAGTTCCAGAACTTCGAACTTAAGTTTGAATGGAAGGTAGCCAAGGGTAGCAACTCAGGTGTGTTCTATCTTGCACAGGAAGTACAGACAGAAAAAGACGGCAAGACTCAGATCGAGCCTATCTACATTTCGGCACCTGAATACCAGGTACTCGACAATGCCAACCATCCTGATGCAAAATTGGGTAAGGACGGCAACCGTCAGTCGGCATCATTGTACGACATGATTCCCGCCAAGCCACAGAACCAGAATCCTTACGACCAGTGGAACGAAGGTTCTATCATGGTTTACAAAGGCACAGTGGTTCATGGCCAGAACGGCGAGAATGTAGTTGAATATCACTTGTGGACACCACAATGGACCGAAATGCTTCAGGCAAGCAAGTTCAGTGAGGAGAAATGGCCGTTGGCATATGAATTGCTGAACAACTGCGGTGGCGAAAACCACGAAGGTTATATCGGCTTCCAGGATCATGGCGACAACGTATGGTTCCGCAACATCCGTATTAAGATTCTTGACTAATCAAAACAGATAAGGAACTCTTATGAGAAGTTTGCTTCTTAATATAGCAGTCGGTGCCCTGGTGGCACTGACTGCTTGTTGCACAGATAAATGTGCCGACAACGCTGAGGTGAAGAAGGATATGGGCTTGCAGCTCTATTCGATTCGTGAACTTATAGGCGACTCAGCCAAGTTTGCCGAGAATGGCGCAGCAGTGCTCGATTCGCTTGCCAAGCTGGGCTACACAGAAGTGGAGACAGCCAACTACCGAGACGGGAAAATCTACGGCATGGAGCCTGAAGCATTCAAGGCAGTAGTGGAAAACGCCGGACTGAAGGCAGTGTCGACCCACACCACCTATCGTCTGAGCGACGAGGAAGTGGCAAAAGCCGACTTTACCGAAGCCATGAAATGGTGGGACCAGTGCATCGCTGCCCACAAGGCTGCCGGCATGGAATACATCGTGGCTCCATCGATGCCAACCCCGACGACAGTAAAGGACCTCGATGTGTGGTGCGACTATTACAACCAGGTGGGCAAGAAGTGTGCCGATGCAGGCATGAAGTTCGGATATCACAACCACTCGTTTGAATTCACGAAAATCGAGGACCAGGTGGTATTCTACGACTACATGATTGAGCACACGGACTCGGCTTACGTGTTCTTCGAAATGGACGTTTACTGGGCTTGCATGGGCAAGGGATATCCGGTAGAATACTTCAAGAAGTATCCCGGCCGTTTCCGGCTGCTCCATATCAAGGACCACTACGAGATTGGCCAGAGCGGCATGGTGGGCTTTGATGCCATCTTCAACAATGCCGAGACTGCCGGTCTTGAGCACTTGGTAGTTGAGCTCGAAGGCACTACCAGCGGCGACATCATGAAGGGAGTAGGCGAATGTGCCGAGTACCTGAAGAATGCCCCGTTCGTAAAGGCAACTTACAGCAAATAATCAACTGCAATATAAATAATGCCCGGTTAAAAGGCTGGGCATTATTTGTTTTTGCTAAACCGTCAACCCGATAATCAGAACTTATAATGAAACGCATCTTATTTCAATCAATCATAGCAGTGCTCACCCTTACGGCAATGCTTATGCCGGTTGAAGCCCAGGCTGCAGGGAAAAAGCAGATTGGGCTGCAACTCTATTCGGTGGGCAACCTCATAGGCGACTCAGCCAAATTTGCACAGAACGCTCCAAAGGTGCTTGCAGAGATAGCCAAGATGGGCTACACCGATGTGCAGCCCTCGTATGCCAGCTATCGCGACGGCAAGATTTACGGCATGCAGCCCGAAGCATTCAAGGCAGTGGTAGAGCAAGCCGGGCTGAAGTGCACCTCGACGCATGCCGGACGAAGCCTTAACAAGAAGGAGATTGAATCAGGCGATTTCAGCGAAGCTATGAAATGGTGGGACAAGTGCATAGCCACCCACAAGGCTGCCGGAATAGAATATGTGGTGATACCGAGCATGCCCGTGCCCGCAACGCTAAGCGAGCTTGAGGTGTGCTGCCGCTTCTACAATGAAGTGGGACAGCGTTGCCGCGAAGCCGGCATAAAATTCGGCTACCACAACCATTCGAGCGAGTTTGTGAAGATTGAGGGCACATTGATGTACGACTATATGCTCGAGCACATCGACAGCGAGAACATGTTCTTTGAGATGGATGTGTACTGGGCAGTAATAGGCAAGGCGAGCCCAGTAGACTATTTCAACAAATATCCGGGGCGCTTCACAATACTCCACATCAAGGACCGCCGCGAAATAGGCCAAAGCGGCATGGTGGGCTTTGATGCCATCTTCAACAATGCCGAGACAGCGGGGATGAAGCTGTATATGGTTGAGATGGAAGCCAGCACCAGCGGCGATATGCTTCAGGGTGTGCGCGAAAGCATCGACTATCTGAAGAAAGCCCCATTTGTAAAGAAAACGTACCTGAAATAACCCCCGCCCGAGGCAAAGGGCGTAGCCGGCGGCACAGTGCATCCGGAAACCATAGATAATAAAAAACATATGTCAACCGAAAACAAGCATAACGACGACAAAGAGGAAGAAGAAGGCGGGATGACCTTTTGGGACCATCTCGAAGTGCTCCGCTGGGCCATATTCCGCATAGGAATATACATGGTGGTGAGCTTTGCAGTGGTGTTTGTGTCGATGCCTTACATCTTCGACCAGTATATCCTTGCGCCCACCAGCGGCGATTTCTTTGTGTATCGCTGGCTCGACGAAATCAGCCATGGGCTACTGAACTTTGGAGGCGACTTCAAGGTGGATATCATCAACATCAACGTAACGTCGCAGTTCATGACCCACATAAGCACCTCGCTGTATCTGGCAGTGGTGCTTGCATTCCCCTACATAGTGTTCGAGCTATGGCGGTTTATCCGACCGGCACTGTTCGACAACGAGTTGAAGAACGTGAAGATGGCCTTTATGGGAGGCACACTGATGTTCTATCTGGGCTGCGCTGTGGGCTATCTGCTGGTGTTTCCGTTCACATTCCGGTTTCTTACCACCTACGAGCTGAGCGCCTCAATTGTCAACCAGATTAACCTGTCGTCGTATATCGACAACTTCATCATGCTCATCATGGTGATGGGCATCGTGTTTGAGATGCCGTTGGTGGCATGGCTGCTGTCGTGTCTGGGACTGATCAACAAAGCGATGCTGAAGAAGTATCGCCGACATGCCGTGGCCATCCTGATGATTCTTGCCGCCCTGATTACGCCATCGGGCGACCCGTTCACCATGATGCTGGTGTTCGTTCCGCTCTACATGCTGTATGAGCTGTCGATAAAGGTGGTGAAGAAACGCCCGAGCGACGATGAGGATGAAGAAGAAACCTCAACCGCCTTGACAAACAAAGACTAAGAGCCATAAGCCTGTATTTGAAGGCAAAACAACGTATAATTGTGGTGATTAGCCGAATAATTGCGGTTATTCACCACAATTTGTTTTTGTTAAACACTTTATAACTATTATATTTGCAACATTGAATGAAACCTATGCATTATTGCTTATTGTCAATCCTAATTACAGAAACAAGAGATGATTAAACGATTTATCACCAACATTCTACTTGGCACAATTGCAGCATTTTGTGCCTTGCCGGCACTATCGGGCACATTTGTGGGCGAGCGGTCGGATTTCCGCGACGAAACAGTGTATTTTACGATAACCACCCGATTCTATGACGGCGACCCAAAGAACAATGTGCTGTGCTGGGACAACAAGGACGAACAGATAAGAACCAGTGACCCATGCTGGCGCGGCGACTTCAAGGGGCTTATCGAGAAACTCGACTACATCAAAGCTCTTGGATTCACAGCCATATGGATTACGCCGGTGGTGCAGAATGCATCGGGCTACGACTATCACGGCTACCATGCCATGGACTTTTCGAAGGTTGACCTCCGCTACGAAAGCCATATCAACCAAGGTTCGGAGGAGGATGTTACATTCCAGAGCCTAATCGATGCAGCGCATGCCAAGGGGATGAAGATTATACTCGACATTGTGCTGAACCACACCAGCAACTTCGGCGAGGAACACTTATGCAAACTATTCACCCGCAACAACAAAATCTGCAATCAAGCGTCGGTAACGGCATCGATGATTCCGGAGATGAGCAAGCTCGGAGCTGACTACAATGATGTGACAGCCCCAACACAGCATAACCGTCGCTTGTCATGGTTGAAAAACGTCAACGGAGAGAACCTCGACACCCACAACTACTGGCATCATCTTGGCACCATCTGGAACTGGGACGAACCATCGCGTTGGTGGGGCCAGATAGCCGGCGACTGCGTTGACCTTAACACTGAGAACCCTGCCGTGAGCGACTATCTGGTGAAGTGCTACGGCAAATTCATAGAGATGGGCGTTGACGGCTTCCGTATCGACACAACCGGCCACATTTCTCGCCTGACGTTCAACACCTCGTTCATTCCGCAGTTTCTGGAACTGGGCGAGCAATACAAATCGAAACGCCTTAACGAATGCCCGTTCTACATGTTCGGCGAATGCTGTTCACGCTACAGCGAAGTGACATATCGCGGCCAGCCCAACTTGTCGTCCTACTTCTACACTTGGCAATCGCCTGGAAATATCCTCGACAATTGGGACTACGATGCATCGTGGTGGGACAATCAGGAGATTTTTGAATCGACACCCCCAATGGGCAACATGGAGTTGTGCCTTGAGGAACCGAGCGAAAAAAAGACATCGAACAACGTGTTTATGGAAAACGGGGCATGGCACGAACCCGACTACAGCGAAGCGTCGGGATTCAACATCATCGACTTCCCTATGCACTACAACTTCAACAATGCCTCAAACGCAATACGGATAGCCAAGGATGGCGACTCGTACTATAACGACGCAACATACAATCTGGTTTATGTCGATTCACACGACTATTCACCACAACCCAACGAAGCGGTCCGGTTTAATGGCGGCACCGAGCAATGGGCTGAGAACCTGTCGCTGATGTTCACCTTCCGCGGCATCCCTTGCATATATTATGGCTCGGAAGTTGAGTTCCAAAAAGGCAAAAAAATAGACAACGGTCCGAATGGCCCGCTATCAGATACCGGTCGCGCATATTTCGGCCAATATCTTGAGGGCGATGTGACAGCAAGCGACTTCGGTGAGTACAGTGCCAGCGGAAACGTAGCCACAACGCTAAACGGTGACCTTTCGCAGCACATACGCCGTCTGAACCTTATCCGTGCTGCAGTTCCCGCCCTGAGAAAGGGGCAATACACTTTCGACGGCTGCTCAGCGAGCGGCGGCTATGCCTTTAAGCGTGCATACAAGGATAGCTACGCCCTGGTGGCACTGAACGGAGGTGCCACATTCAGCGATGTGCCCACCGGCAACTACGTTGACATAGTAACCGGAGAATCGTATAGCAGCACCAACGGCACCATCACCGTTAGCTCGCCATCCAACAAGGGACAACTTCGTGTGCTGGTAAAGGACTGGACCGGAGGGAAAGTGGGCGAAGACGGCCAATTCATCTACACCAGCACTCCGGTGGCCAAAGGCGGCGACGTAACATTCACCGACGCGGGAGCCTCATTCTGGTATGGACCGGACGATGCGGTTCCCATTCCTATGGTTGAGTTGTCGCCAAACGGAGGAAAATTCAAGACCAACGTACTAACTGTCATAGCCACGCTGAATGAGATAGCCACCGAAGGATGGGTTAAGGTGGGCGACGGAGCTATCCAGACACTTACCCCTGGCAATTCAGCCAACATAACCATTGGAGATGACATGGCCTACGGCGAAAGCATTGAGCTGACATGGGAGGCAAAGGGTGACGACCAGACTACAACCGGCAGTGCCACCTACACTAAGGTTGACCCGAACGCTTCGTTCACAATTTATGTAACCTCCACCACCGGCACTGCGCCTTACTTCTACGCATGGTATACCGACGAATCGGGCACAGTACAGCTAAACGGAGGCTGGCCGGGCAAACAGCTTGAGGAATCGGTGGAAATAGATGGCCGCAAATTCTACTATTTCACCGTCTACGATATAGAATCGGTAAACTTCATATTCAACAATGGTTCGGGAAGCCAGACTCCCGACATAATGAACGTTACCCAGGACAGCTATTATGAATGGAACGGCAGCGGAGGCTATACTCAACTTTACGACGTTGAATATGTTGATGGTCCGGAGGTCAAGGTAACGCCACGCGGAGGCAACTTCGTTGGAACCATCGATGTTACGCTCGCCGCCAACAGCATCACCACCTCGGCTTGGTATAAAATAGGCGATAATTCAGATGCCATAGACTTCACCTCGACGGCAACCTTCACTCTTGGTGCCGACATGGCCGATGGAGAATCGGTAACCGTATATTGGGGAGCATCGAACGCAGAGGAGACGAAAACCGGACAGGTAACATTCACCAAAACCGCTGCTCCTACAGAACCTGTCATAAGAATCTTCTTCGATAATACGGAGTCGGACTGGAGCAAAGTAAATGCGTACATCTACCCCACAGAGTGCCTTGGAGCATGGCCGGGAACGGCAATGACGCTTGACAGCGAAACCGGACTGTACACCCTGACATTCACAACTACCGAAGACCCATCGACACTGTTTGTGATTTTCAACAACGGATCAGGGAGCCAGAGCGGCGACAATATTACGATTCGCCACAACGGCATCTATGACCTGATGGGCGACACCGGGACAACCGGAGTGGAGAGACTGCAGATCGACCGAGGCAATCAGCCGGTGGAAATCTACAATCTTCAAGGCATCAGAGTTGAGAACCCACAGCATGGTGGCATCTACATAGTAAAGCAAGGCAGCAAATCGGCATTACGCCGATTGTAAGCTGGATAACACCTCGGCCATTGGTCGGGAAGCCCACATAGAGAAGCGCGGAGGGCCAATGGCCCTCCGCGCCCACCGGGGGTGAGATGGCTTAAAGCCATCTCACCCCCGGCTATCTACAGCCCGCCGGCAGGCGTGCCATTGCCAAGGGCTGCGCCCGATGGCAACCTTGCCTTGAAGAGGCAAAAAGCCTTTCGGGCTGGCTACGCCGCGCGGTGGGTGGTATCGGCGGTGGGCGATGTTCCATTTTGTTCCACTTTTCCATGGGTGGAACAAGGATGGCGCGCTGAAGGCTACGCACACCGCTGATGCCGCCTTGCTGTTGGGTAAGGGGCTTTGTGAGGTTTTGAGCCGGGAAATGTAGATTATCGGCAGAAAAAACCGATGGAAGTGTTTTGATTGATTTTATTTAACAAAAGGGCGAGAGGTTTTTTTGTGTTTTATAGTGCATTAGCAGTATCTTTGCAAATCATACATATCACTGAATGCTGACCAAGATAATAAAGGAAACTGAAATAGAAGCTTTGCGGAAGGTATTGGCCGAGAGCGAGCGCATTGTAATCACATGCCATGTTTCGCCCGATGGTGATGCAATAGGGTCGTCATTGGCACTGTATCATCTGCTGCGCGACCTTGGCAAGAATGTGAACGTGATAACTCCCGACATGCCATTGCTGAGCCTGCGGTTTCTGCAAGGATGGAAGGAAATAATTCCGTTTACGAAATATGGCGACTTCGGCACGCAGCTCATCTATGATGCCGACCTGATATTCTGCCTCGACTTCAATTCGCTATACCGAGTTGACCGGATGCGCGACACATTGATGGCTTCTAAGGCCCGAAAGGTTCTGATTGACCATCATCTTGGCCCGGAGCCGTTTGCCGAGGTGATGATATCGTATCCGAAGATGTCGTCGACGTGCGAGCTTCTGTTTCGGGTGATATGCCGTCTTGGGCTGTTCAACGAGGTATCGCGCACGTGTGCCGAGTGCATCACCACCGGGATGATGACCGATACCGGCAATTTCTCGTACAACTCGAACAATCCTGATTTGTATATCATCTTGTCGGAGCTGATAAAGAAGGGCGTCGACAAGGACCGCATCTACACACTTGCCATGAACACCAGTTCGGAGGACCGTGTGCGGCTGCTTGGGTATGCCACGAGCGAGAAGATGAAGGTGTTTGCCGAATACAAGGCAGCGCTGATAACTCTTACGCAGGACGAGCTTCAGCGCTTCAACTATAGGAAGGGCGACACAGAGAGCCTTGTCAACATACCGCTGAGCATACCGGAAGTGCAATGGTCGGTGTTTATGCGTGAGGAGCCGGAATATATCAAGGTATCGGCGCGGTCGCAGGGCGATTTTGCGGTTAACCGTCTGTGTGAGACATATTTCAGCGGAGGGGGACACAAGAATGCAGCCGGAGGAGAGTTCCGTGGCACCATGCAGCAGGCCATCGACACATATATGTCGATACTCGACACATTGAAGAAATAACATCAAAAACTATAGATATCCATTAGACAATGAAAGTTAGACTACAGAGCATCAATACCCTTATAGCTGCATTTGCAGCAGTGCTTATGATGAGTTCAACGTCGTGCTCCGACAGCAAGAGCTATGCCGAATATCTCGAGGACGAGCAGAAGGCTGTTAACCTGTATCTGTCGGACCATCGTGTAATTCCCAGCATACCGGCCGATACGGTGTTTGAATATGGCGAGGACGCACCGTTCTATCAGCTTGACGAGGACGGGAATGTGTTTATGCAGGTAATAGAGCCGGGCGACCGGGAGAACAACCGTGTGAAGGACGACCAGGAGATATATATCCGCTTTACGCGCCGTAGCCTCATCAGCCTTGCCAATTACGGGACAGCAGCGGAGGAAGGAAATGCCGACGACATGGGCTATGGCTCGATGTCGTTCAGATATAACAACTATACGCTGGAGTCGACATCGCAGTATGGCTACGGCATCCAGATGCCACTGGCTTATCTGGGCATCGATTGTGTGGTTAACCTTATTGTAAAGTCGCAATACGGGTTCTCGGAGGAGATAGCCAATGTGATTCCGTATCTTTACCACATACGCTACTACAAGGGGAAGATTTAGCCCTGGAATATAACATAACAACCTGATTAATACCTATTTATAATAGTAAAAAATAAAATTATGTCGCTCATCAAATCGATTTCCGGAATACGAGGCACCATAGGCGGTGCAGCCGGTGATGGGCTTTCGCCCCATGATATCGTAAAGTTTGTATCGGCTTATGCAGAATTTATCCGCACAGCCACGACGAAAACGTCGAATGTAATAGTAGTAGGCCGCGATGCGCGCCTGTCGGGCGGCATGGTGGAGCGTCTGGTGGTGGGTACGTTGATGGGGATGGGCTTCGATGTTGTCAACATCGGGCTTGCCTCGACTCCAACCACCGAGATAGCTGTAGTTGATGAAAACGCCTGTGGCGGCATCATCCTGACAGCGTCGCACAACCCACGCCAATGGAATGCCCTGAAGCTGCTTAACGACCGTGGTGAGTTCCTTGATGCCGAGCAAGGGCGTAAGGTGCTCGAGATAGCCGCAGCCGAGAGCTTTGCATATGCCGATGTTGATGCGCTTGGACACGAATACGTAAACACCACCTATAACCGGAAACACATCGACAAGGTGCTGGCACTGAAGCTCGTTGACCGCGATGCCATTGCCGCAGCCAACTTCACCGTTGCCGTTGATGCCGTTAACTCGGTGGGCGGGGTGGTGATACCGCAACTGCTTGATGCGCTTGGAGTTAAGAATGTAGTGAAGCTGTACTGCGAGCCTACCGGCAACTTTGGGCACACCCCCGAGCCGATACCCGAGAACCTAACCGACATAGCGTCGCTGATGAAGCAAGGGAAGGCCGATGTGGGGTTTGTTGTCGACCCTGACGTCGACCGTCTGGCCATCATCATGGAGAACGGTGAGTTCTTTGTTGAAGAGTACACCCTTGTCTCGGTGGCCGATTATGTGTTGAGCCATACACCGGGCTCGACGGTGTCGAACTTGTCGTCGTCGCGTGCCTTGCGTGATGTGACCAATGCCCATGGCTGCCAATACACAGCTGCAGCCGTCGGCGAAGTGAATGTAGTCACCGAGATGCGCCGCACCGGGGCAGTGATAGGCGGCGAAGGGAACGGCGGTGTTATATATCCCGAATGCCACTATGGGCGAGATGCCCTCGTTGGGGTGGCACTGTTCCTGACACTGCTGGCCAAGAGCGGAAAGAAAGTGAGCGAGCTGAAGAAGGGCTATCCGCCGTATGAGATAGCGAAGACCAAAGTAGAGCTGACACCCGACATCGACGTCGACAAGATTCTTGCGGCAGTGAAGGAAAAATACAGCCATGAGCAGATAACCGACATCGACGGGGTTAAAATCGACTTTGCCGACAGCTGGGTGCATCTGCGCAAGAGCAACACGGAGCCTATCATCCGCATCTATGCCGAAGCACATACGATGGAGAAGGCCGAAGCGCTTGCTGCCGACATACGCAAGGTAATCAACGAGCTGGCCTAAGACACATCGTCGGAGGATAATAAGAAATTGTGAATAACTCGGCCGTGACAGTTAATAAATTGTCGGCGGCCGATGTTGTCAATACCGTTGGGAATCACTAACTTTGCAAAGAGCGTGGCGGCATGCATCCCCATAGCTGACAAAATACGGAAACATAAACAATTAGATACATCTGATGGAAATAACAGGTAAAATCATCGTAAAGCTGCCACTTGCATCGGGCACCTCGAAGGCCGGCAACGAATGGCACAAGCAGGAATATGTGCTCGAGACGCTCGAGAGCTTTCCTAAAAAAGTACATTTCGATTTCTTCGGCGACAAGGCCGACCAGTATCCACTGAATATAGGCGACGTAATACGATTGTCGTTCGACATCGAGAGCCGCGAATACAATGGGCGCTGGTATACCAGCATCCGAGGCTGGAAAGCCGAGGCAGCAAGCGCACAGACGACAGCAGCTGCTGCAGCACCGGCTCCACAGATTGCAGCGACACCTGTGGCACCGGCAGCCAACCCTATTGACATGGGCTTTGCAGCAACAGCAGAGGAGACCGACGACCTGCCGTTCTAAGGCATCATCGACGGCTCGTCTTTAGGCTTTAGGGTCTTTACATTATAGGGTCCCTGAAGCCTATTTTTGCAATGGAGAGTGAGCAACTTGGCAACCTCATCCGTATAAATAACGGTGGTGCCAGGGACAAACGTTGCAGACAATCATTAACCGATAATCACATGAAACGAATCACGACAAAAACATCATCATGCCTTGCGCTGGCCCTATTGTGCGGCTGGCTGAGCGGCTGCCGGCAAGAGGTATCGCCGACAGAGACATTGAACGCCCAAGCTACAAGTGAATACGAGAGCCCGATACGCCCCGGGGGTGTTGACGGCCAGCCGTTCTGGAACATCAACGCCAAGAAGTTCATCTATGCTCCGGTGCTTGGCTTCGGCAGTGTGGAAGGAGCTGCGATCTACCGCTGCGAGGTGCTTGTGGGCGATTCAGTGGCCTACAGGTGGGAGTGTGCCGACACGTGTGTGTCGCTTGCCGGGCGATGGGCTTCGCTGCCGGTGGGCAACGTTGAAGTTAGCTTCACGGCTCTTGACGGCACGGGGAAAGCCATCGGCGAGCCACAAGAGCGCAAGATGTGGCGCGACTACCCATTCCATGCCCCCTACCCCGATGCGGCAAGGCCCTATCGCGAGGCAGCCATCAAGGGAGCGTTGTTTGTGCACAACATTGGCGCCATACGCCATTGGCTCACCCACACCGAGCCCGACATGAGCTTTGAGAACAACACCTATGCATGCAAGATAATCGGAGCTACGGTGCGATTAGAGTGTCTGCTGGCAAAGTTGATGCCGAAAGTGGCCGACGATGCCATTGCCATAGCGCGCAATGCAGCCGATTGCCTGATTCGCATCAGCCAGCCAGCCGATACCCCTCTGGCCTACTTCCCGCCCACCTACTATCTGGAGCCGGAGGCGAAGGACGGGTGGCCACACCATGTGTATGAAATCAACCGGGGGAAGACCATGTATCTTGAGGCTGCAGCCGCTGCCGAGGCACTGCTCGACATGTACGAGGCCACCAATGAGGAGAAATACAAGGAGCATGCACTGAACATCCTGTGCACGTACCGGCGCACCCAGAATGCCGACGGCTCGTTCCCTATAAAGGTTGAGATAGCCACCGGCGAGGCCACCGATGCCGCATGCTGTACTCCTGCCCCGCTGCTGTGCCTCGTTGAGCGGGTGCGCACAAGCTATGGATTGAGCGACTTCGACGAGATGGCCTCCAAGGCTGAGAAGTGGATGATGGATAACACCATGAAGAGCTTTAACCTCACCGGGCAGTTCGAGGACCAGCGAATGGAGGACTTGAAGCTGTATGAGAACCTCACCAACTGCACAGCCAACGACATTGCCGACTATCTGCTGAACAAGAACGAGGTGAGCGAGAGCGAGCAAGCTGCTGCCATCGAGCTTGTGCGCTTTGCTGAGGACCAGTTTGTGCATTGGGAGCTATCGGCCGACGATAACGGATTCAGTCGCGAGCTGACGCCATGTGTCCACGAGCAATACTTCTACGAGACTCCTGTTGATGCCAGCTGTGCCGAGACGGCAGGCACGTTTATGAGTATCTACCGGCGCACCGGCGATGCGTTGGCGCTGGAGAAGGCGAAGGCGTTGCTGAATGCTGTAACGAGGGCGCAGAATATTACCAACGGGCAGATTCCCACCACATGGGAGTTCAATTCAGGGCAATGGGACTATAACCGGACGTTCTGGCCCAATTGCACGTATGCGTGCGTGGTGCGTCTGCTGGCGATGGCCGAGCTGCTGGGCGAATAGCGGGAGAATCTAATTGCGAAGATAGTTGTCGATGGTTACGAAGGGTATTCCGGTAATCATCGACAGCGTTTTTTCAGAGGGGTCGACGAGAATGTTGAGGTGTTTAGGCAGCCGGAGCAAAGGCAAATCGTCGTGATGGTCGGTGACGAGAGCCTCGAGCGAGGCGTTGTGTGCTTCGAGCCAATTGATGGCACAACGGAGCTTCTCCTCGCCACGGCACTCGGTCATCGGAGAGTCATCGGCGGGGATTTGGGTGGCACAGACACCATCGAAGCCCATTCGGCGGGCAAATTCATCGGCATAGCAGCTTGGAGCAGCTGTTGCGAGCAAGATGAGCCATCCCTGGGAGTGCCAACGGTTGAACAGGGCCAAAGCTCGAGGGTCGACGTGAGCCTGCAGAGTGCGGATGAAGGCATTGAGAGCGGGAGTGTCGAAGTCATGGATGGTTAGGTGCATCAGGTGCTGCTTCATGGTGATGTGGCTGACGATGCGGAGTCGCCGGAATGAGATGTGGCATATCAGAGCGACGAGACGGACGAGGCGGCGACGCCTGAGGAGCACACCCATCATGTGTCGGGCATAAAGCCGCAGCGAATTGTCGGCTAATAGGGAGTTGTCGAGGTCGAATATTGCTGTTTTCATTTCTGTGAAGGTTTTAGGTCGGACGACCAAGGGAAACGCACCAGCACACGGCGAGGGAACAGGCAGTAGTTGGCTGTGATTAGCGGGTGTTTCATCGTGGAGGTGATTACGGCGATTCGGATGTCGGCATCGGGATTTATGGTCTTAAGAGCTGCGGTGATACGAGCTGCGGTGATTCCGGTGTCGATGGCGTCGTCGACGATGAGTATGCGGCGGCATTTCGAGGCAGCGGCGGCCAGGTGGTCGGGCATATCAATGTTGCCTTCGGGTAGCGATTTCGGGACTCGTAACTGTCGCCATTCCGATTCGGCGATTCGCAACCAATCGAGCACTACTGTCGGGAGAACCCTGAGCGCCCACGCCACGGCAGAACGCTGCTTGACTGCAGTAGATGCCCTGTGCAATGACAGTTCGGCATAGTTGCAATGCAGTTGTTTCTCGCCGAAACGGCTCATCATGGCCTTTCCCACTACCCCACCACCGTTAAGCACACCCACCACAAGTTCGGGGAGGAAATCGGCTATCACCATATCGGCCAATTGGGCCACGGCACGATTAAAATCGGGTTGAGATAGCGTTATGACCTTCATTTTTGCCTATGGATTTTTAGTATTCGGTTAATCTTGATAATGCCACGCATGGCTGTCGGGCCCAGATACGACAGCAGGGCAGCCACCTTGTTGCGCAAGCGTACCTTTCTGTCGCACAAGCATTTGCCGCGATTGCTGCGTATAAATCGCCAGCATCGTGCCGCTATGTCGGGGTTTGGGTTGGCGCTAAGGGTGTCGAGCATCAGTATGTTGAAGTGAGCGCTGAGTTGTCGGCTCCGTAGAGCAGGCAGATGGCGTTGATTGACAGTGATGGCAATGTCGTCGAGCACATCGAGCACGTCGCAGCGCTGCGGTAAGTAGGTGTTCATGAAGCTTCCATTTCGCCGGCGGTAGCAGTACCAGCGTGCAGAGGTGAAAGCCACCGACGATGAGCTGTTGAGGAGGTCGTAGAACACGGCGAGGTCCTCGTAGATTTGGCCGTCGGGGAATGTGATGTTGCTGTATAGCTTTCGGCTGGCGAGAGTCGACCAGAGCGTTGTGGTGATGTTGTGCTGGTAGAGCATGTCGTTGATGGCATCGTCGCTGTTCATCAGCTTAGCGCGGTTATCGGGAGGCGAGCATTTGGCTATTCCCGAGTTGTCGTGCTCGTCGACGCGTATCCAAAGAGAAGCCACAAGGTCGGCGCCGGTTGAGCTGATGATGTTGTAGAGGCACTCGATGAAGTGCGGGGCCATGTAGTCGTCGGAGTCGACCCATGCGATGAACCGACCGTTGGCGGCTCTGAGACCCACGTTGCGTGCGCTTGCCACTCCTCCGTTGGGTTTGTGAATCACTGTGAATCGGGCATCGGCCGATGCCCAACGGTCGCAGATTCTGGGAGAAGCGTCGGAAGAGCCGTCGTCGACAATAATCACCTCGATTTCAGCATAGGTTTGCGCTGCGACGCTTTTGAGGCACTGCTCGAGGGTGTCGGCGGTGTTGTAGCAGGGAATTATAACCGAAATCAGAGGCTGATGCATAGCTGTGGAAGTTACTTGGCGGTTCTACGTTTTTTCTTGGCTACGACACCTCGGTGCTTGCGCAGCTTTGAGCTGTCGAGGCCTTTGTAGGCCGATTTCATCTTGGCTGGGGTGATTTCGATGTCGCGGTTCACCTGACGTGGAGAGTCGGCGGTTGAGTGGCTCAGGAGCCATTGGTAAAGCTCGGTCATGTATAGCACCCGCGCCGGCTGTCCGTGGTCGATTCCGGGCCATTCGTCGTAACGGAGCAAGGGAGTCGAAGCGTCGTCACTGCGCATGCTTTCCACCACTTTCCGCGACTCTTTCACCGATACGGCGCGGTCGGCAAGGCCATGGATAATCCACATAGGCACTTGGTTAAGCTGCTTGAACGACGAAGCCGTGCCGCCGCCGCAAATGGCCATAGCAGCCGCCACGATGTGGGGGTATTCGGCCACGAAGTCGATGGTTCCATATCCGCCGAGGCTCATACCCACCACCGAGATGCGTGTGGTGTCGACGTTGAAGTGTTGGATTACCCATTTGAGGGTGTTCATCACGCGTTTAGGCTTCCAGCTGCCACCGGGGTTCTGCGGGGCGAGCAGAAATGCGTCGACTTTTCGTCCGGCTTCGATAGCCGAGAGGCAACCGTAGTTGCGCACACGGTCGAGGTTGGTTCCGCAGAGGCTGCTTCCGTGGAGGAAAATGATGAGCGGGCGCTGGCGCGATGCAGTGTCGTCGGGCTGGTGAATCCAGAAGTTGTAGCCCTCTGGCACTACGTCGTTATGAGCGGTGATTCGTGCGTTGGCCTCGGCAAAGCATCCGGCCAGCGCCGCCACGAGCAGTATGCGCAGCAATATAGTCATGTATGTATATTATATAATGTAGGAGGCAGCCGTGGCCGCCTCCTGATGAATCAATGGAACAGCATGGCGGGCTCCACACGGATGTTTGAGGTATCGTCGCCATCGACGCGGCGCATATACACCGAGCCGTCGTCGTGGAAAGAGCACATACCGCCGATAATGTTGCCGAGGAACTGTATTTTGATGGGATGGAGTCCCTTCTTGAGGGCCACTCCGGCATCGAAGCGCGAGAAGCGCTTGCACTGGCCGTCGTTGCTGATCAGGAGGTTGCCGTCGATCCACAGCTCGTTGAGGTTAGTGGAGAACACATACACGCCGTCGGCAGGGATGTTGATGTAACCCGAAGCTTCAGCCGAGTACATCTTGAGGTTGTTGACGTTGTCGGGGACGATGATCTGGCCTCGAATGTCGCGAGTGTCGAGGATGGTGAGCGAAGTCCAGTCAGTGGCCTTTGCGAGGTCGGCCGAGTGGAGGTAATAACCGAAAGTCATGCGCATCGACAGGCCGTTTTGCGGATTGGGCACCGATGTCGGCTCGGCGAGCTGTTGGCGGTCGATGGTGAGAGTGCGGACGGTGCTGGTCTTGCCCGAAGGCATTAGAGTGGCAATGTTAAGAGTGGCATCGTCGGTGAAGGTGAGGGGCTTGGAATATCTGGCCGACTTTGCGGTAGGAGTAGAACCGTCGAGGGTGTAGACCATCGGATAGTCGCGGGTGTTGGAGAATGTGAGCTGGGTGCGGTCGGTGAAAGCCACGTGGCTGTACGAACCGCCGGGTTGTTCGGGCAACGGGATGTGGTATGTAACGTTGTGGGCATCGAGGCGCACGCAGGCGTTGTTCACGCGGCGAGCAAAGTCGGCGAAGTCCTTCTTTTCGGGCATGCTCCAGGCAATTTCGGACAGAGCGAGGGCACGGGGATAGAGCATATACTCCATGTGGTCGGTGGTGTAGTAGAATTCGGCCCAGTTGTTGCACTGCACGCCCACAATGTAGTTTTCTTTGCCGGCATCCTTAAGTTGTTGGGTAATAGGCTCGTAGGAGTATGTTTTTGCCAATGGGAAGTAACCGCCGATGCCTGTAGGCTCAATTTTTGGGTCGCCTTGGTAATAGTCGGTGTAAAGGCCACGGCTCGATGGGGTCATAATGGCGCCATGGTTCTGCATGGCGGCAGCCATTCCGCCCTCTTCGCCACGCCACGACATCACGGTGGCGTTAGGGCTGAGGCCACCTTCGAGAATCTCGTCCCAACCGATGATGCTCTTACCGTGCTTGGCCAGGATGGCTTCCATGCGCGAAATCACGTAGCTTTGCAGCCGCTCTTCGGCGGTGTGCTTTCCGTCGGCCTCGAGGCCTTCGGCCTTGATGCGAGCCTGGCAGCGCGGACACTCTTTCCAGCTTCGCTTGGGGCATTCGTCGCCGCCGATGTGGAAGTATTTACCGGGGAACAGCGGAGCCACCTCGGCCACCACATCCTCCAGGAAGTTAAACATGGTTTCCTTGCCGGGACACATCACGATGTCCTCCACTCCCCATGTCTTGCGAGGCTCCACGCGCTCGCCCTTGCATGAGAGCTCGGGATAAGCGGCAATGGCAGCCAGCTCGTGGCCGGGCACCTCGATTTCGGGCACGATGGTCACGAACCGCTCAGCGGCATAAGCCACGATGTCCTTAATTTGGGCCTGGGTGTAGAAGCCGTCGTAGATGGTGCCGTCGCCGTTGTCGCGCTTCGAGCCCACTTGTGTGAGGCGCGGATATTTCTTTATCTCGATGCGCCAGCCTTGGTCCTCGGTGAGGTGCCAGTGCAGGCGGTTGACCTTGAACAGTGCCAGGGCGTCGATTTGTTTCTTCACCACATCGACGGGGATGAAGTGCCGGCAAGCGTCGAGCATGAAACCGCGATAGCCGAATCGAGGCTCGTCGCTGATGCTCACGCAAGGCGCGCTCCAGTCGATGCCGCTCACCAGTGTGGTGCTCTCAATCTCGGCTGGAAGCAGCTGCATCAGCGTCTGCATGCCGTAGAAAGCGCCGGCCGGGGTGCTTGCCTTCACTGTTATGCGCTTGGGAGTGACCTCGAGGGTGTAAGCCTCATCTTTCATGCCCAGCGAGGGGTCGACGGCAATGGCAATGTTGGCGCCGTCGGCAATGGGGAGCGTGATTCCCGACGATGCGGCAATCTTCGAGGCAAACATCTCAGCGATGCGGCGAGCATCGGTGCCCGAGGCGCTTATGCCAGTGGCATTCTTCAGATAGAAGCGGCCCTTGGCAGTCTGCAGCGACGCCGGAGCCGGAATGATGTTGATACCCTTGTTATAGTCGGCTGTTGCAGCCGCGCTCAGGCCGAAAGCCCAGGCGAGCATAGTTGCCGAAGCAACGATGATTGAGAAAATACGTTTCATCAGTATATCAGGTTTAGGTTTTAGTCGATAAGTAGATATAATGGGTCAAAGATAGCAATAAAAGCCGATAAACGAGCCATAGCAGCAGCAAAATGTTGGTGTCGACCGCGCCAGCCATCCTTGTTCCATTTTGTTCCACTGTTCCAGGGGTGGAACAAAATGGAACACCGCCGGCCACCGGTCGCCCTGATTTGTTCAACTTCCTTAACATTGTTTGTTGAAACATTCTCACTGCCAGCCGGCACTTCCACACAACGAAAAATTCGCAAATAATGTCTCAAAACACTTCTAAATGCACTATATGAAACATTTATGAAAATTAAATGGACAAATAATAAACCTTCAGATGTGTTAATGTTAGTTTATTTGCACCAATTTTTAACCTAAATGATGCTTATGGACATAAATCAGCCTAAATTGGCCCCGCGATCAAATTCACTTGATCGTCTGCTCCTAAACTGCCTTGCAGCAGCCGTCGTGCTGCTCCTCGGAGCATTTTCAGCTGGTGCCCAATCTGTTGCGACTGGTATCGTAGTAGATGAATCCGGCGAGAGTTTAATAGGTGTTACCGTCATGGAGAAAGGGACGACAAACGCTACCGCCACCGACTTCGAAGGACGTTACACCCTCAAAGTATCCACCGCCGATGCCACACTCGAATTCTCCTACGTTGGCTACAACTCAGCCTCGACAACCGAGAAATCGAACGCACGGGTGGTGATGAAACCAAAAACCGAAATCCTCGACGAAGTGGTCGTCGTAGCCTATGGAGTGCAGAAGAAAGCCACCGTCACCGGCTCTAT
>JBJEKE010000061.1:0-4987 GCA_051878475.1 Muribaculaceae bacterium
GCCTCAACGATGGCATCGCCTCGTGAGCCCATGGTGGTAGAGCCAACAAAACGCTGATGCGGCGCACGCGGCACATGCGGCTGATGCAGACCATAGTAAAGGAAGAACGGACGGTCGGCATTCTCATCGATAAAATTGCGTACCTTGGCCAGAAAATAGTCGGCCATATCCTCATCTTTCCAGCGAGCCTTGGTGCCGCCCTTCATATATCCGATTCGAGGTATGCCATTCACGATTGAATTGTTATGGCCGTGAGCCCAATGGAGTTTGAGCATCTCGGGGTGGTCGATGGCTGTAGGTTCACCATCGAAGTTATGCTCGTAGCTCACTTGAATGGGGTCGTTGGGATCGAGCCCCACCACATCGCCGTTTTCAACATACACAGTGGGCACACGGTCGTTGGTGGCAGCGATGATGCACGAATAGTCGAATCCCACTTCACGTGCACCGGGAGTGATGGTCCGGTTCCAGTCGACATTTCCGTTCCCCATACCCAGATGCCACTTCCCGATGGCACCGGTAACATAACCGGCACTGCGCATCATCTTTGGCAAGGTGTATTCGTCTTCGGCAATAATAAGTGGTGCATCGCCGGGCAGAATCTTGGCATTCTCGTTTTTCCATGGATACATACCGGTCATCAAGGCATAACGGCTTGGAGTAGAAGTGGCCGACGAGGCATAACCGTTATTGAAGCATACACCGCCACGGGCCAAGGCATCGATGTTAGGGGTGCTGATAGTGGTTTGGCCATAGGCGCTGACATCGCCAAAGCCAAGGTCGTCGGCAAGAACAACTATTACATTCGGTTGTCGGTCTGCAGCATCGGCACGCACATTGCCACTGCTTAGCAACGCAATAATTGCAGAAACTTTGAAAAAATTCTTTCGCATAATATGGTGTTGGTTGGTTAATACTTCGGTTTTTCAGTTTGGTTATTACGATGTCAAAATTACTGAAAAAACGGCTAAGCACCAAAACCATTATGCGAAAGAAAGAATTACCGAGCTATATCAATGCGCAGTCAGCGCTTGGCAATGGGAATTTGTATTATCGAGAGCCAGCGCGACGGGTCGTCGTAGTTCCAGCATCCGTCGACATACGAAGTGCGCGGCATTCCTGCCACCTGATACCCGTTTTCGTCGATATAGCGGTAGGCCTCGGCATAGGTTCGGCCAAACTCTGAGTAAGGGCCATAATGCTTCACACACAGTGCCATTGGCACGGCATCGAGAGTGCGGAACTTCACTATCGGAGAATCGGCAAGGGCCTCCTCAACTTGTTCGCAGTATTCAATGTCGATTTTGCCGTCGGTATACTCCTGACTGTGCTCCACAGTGAAGCAATAACCCGGCAAGGTGCACCGGCACCCCAGCCGCTGCATCTCCGGTCCGATGACCGAACAGCAGAGAGCACCCAATTCGTCGTAATTTCTGATAGTGGCACGATGTGATGCCACGATAATTGCAGGCAAAGCCTGAATGTTGTAGTTGTTCATTGTTTCAAGTTGTTTGCGGGAGTAGAGCAGTTCACCAAGCCGGTGGCATCGCTCGTTGAGCAAAGCCAGCTGCCGTTCACACTCACTGATTTTCAGCGATAGCAACTCGGCCGAAGGCACACGTTCGTCGCTCATGAGCAAGTCGCGGACCTCATCAAGCGAAAAGCCGATTTCCTTGAGGTCGCGGATTGCATTCAGGCGTTGCATTTGGTCGACGCTGTAATATCGGTAACCCGAATCTTCGTCGACACTGTCGGGCAAAAGAATGCCCATCTGCTCATAATGCCTGAGAGTTTTCACCGTCACTCGCATCAGCCGCGAGAACTCCCCGATTTTCAGTTTAATCATTTCTTTCATAATACGCGCGAATTACGGGTGCAAAGTAAGTCACTCCCCTTAGGGACGAGTCAATAGCATTCTTCAAATTTAACAAATATTTAACACAACCCCAAACAAAAGTCACATCATTAGGGCCTCCGATTTGACAATGCCCACTTTTTGGCGTAACTTTGTAATGCTTTTGCCGATATGGCTGAACAATGTCGGCACCACCCACTTTGAAACAAAGAGCAACTATATGGATTTTGAACTTATAACTACCGACCCTAACAGTGCTGCCCGCGCCGGACTAATCACTACCGACCACGGCACCATAGAGACTCCTATATTCATGCCTGTAGGCACTGTGGGCTCGGTGAAAGCAGTACATGCCACCGAACTGCGCGACGACATAAAGGCCCAGATTATCCTGGGCAACACCTATCACCTGTATCTGCGTCCGGGAATCGACATTCTTGAGAAAGCCGGTGGACTTCATAAGTTCAACAGCTGGAACCGCCCAATTCTCACCGACAGCGGTGGGTTTCAGGTATTCTCGCTCTCTGCCAACCGCAAGCTAAAAGAGGAAGGGGCTTACTTCCACTCGCATATCGACGGCAGCAAGCACTTGTTCACCCCCGAGGGAGTGGTGGATATACAGCGTTCAATCGGTGCCGACATCATGATGGCGCTCGATGAGTGTCCTCCGGGCGATTCCGACTATTCCTACGCCAAGAAATCGCTTGGGCTTACTCTCCGCTGGCTAAAGCGCGGATGGGACCGATATCAGCAAACCGAAGGCAAATACGGATATCGCCAATGCTTCTTCCCGATAGTCCAAGGATGCACCTACACCGACCTGCGACAGGAATCGGCTAAATTTGTGGCCGACCTTGGTGCCGACGGAAATGCAATCGGTGGTTTGGCCGTGGGAGAGCCCACCGAGAAGATGTATGAGATGATTGAGGTAGTTAACGATATCCTTCCCACCGACAGACCCCGATATCTGATGGGTGTAGGCACTCCTGCCAACATTCTCGAGGCCATTGAGCGTGGCGTCGACATGATGGACTGCGTGATGCCAACGCGAAACGGCCGCAACGGCATGCTGTTTACCCGCCATGGCATCATGAACATGCGCAACAAGAAATGGGCCGACGATTTCTCGCCTATCCAGGAGGACGGCCCGTCATACGTCGACACGCTTTACTCAAAAGCCTATCTGCGGCATCTGTTCATCAGCCAGGAAATTCTGGCAATGCAGATTGCATCGATTCACAACCTGGCATTCTACCATTGGCTGGTAAAGGAAGCACGAAAGCACATCGTTGCAGGCGACTTCAAGCCGTGGAAGGACGAAATGGTGGTAAACGTTACCCGCCGGCTCTGATTTTAGGTTTGGCACTTAGGCAGATTATCTATATTTTTGCGTCGGCATTTTAATTTCATCGAAGTGAACATAAAAGGCAACATAGCGAAACTCAAGACAGCCCCGACGGATTGCATTGGCAGCATCAAGAAATTGGCTCACAATCCCAAGCAGCTGAAGCAGAAATGCCTTGAGCTATGGAAAAATGTGCGCAACTCGCTGTTCACCATTCTCGACTGGTATATCATACGAAAATTCCTAGGCTCGTATGTGTTCTCAATCGTTTTGTTGCTTGCCATCGTGATTGTATTCGACATCAACGAGAAAATCGATTCGATGCTCAAGGCTCCACTCCACGACACCATTTTCGACTATTTCGTTAACTTCCTCCCATATTTTGCCAACCAGTTCAGCCCGCTATTCACTTTCATCGCTGTGATTTTCTTCACGTCGAAGATGGCCGACCACTCCGAAATCATTGCAATCCTGTCGAGTGGTGTAAGCTACCGACGATTCACACGGCCATACATGGTTGCTGCAACAGTGATTGCTGCCCTGTCGTTCGTGCTCAGCGCATACATTATTCCACCCGCAAACGTTGAACGCATTGCCTACACAAACAAATATGTAAAGAACAAGCGAGTGGACACCGGTGCTAACATCCAGCTTCAGGTGAGCCCAGGCGTGATTGCTTATATGGCCCGTTACGACAACAATTCAAAGACCGGATATAAGTTCTCGCTCGATAAATTCGAGGGGAAATCACTGAAATCGCGTCTGACAGCGCAATCGATTGTCTACGACACACTTTTCAGCTGGACCGTCCACAACTATCAGATTCGCGATTTCAAGGGACTGCACGAAGAGATGCGCTCAGGAACAAAGCTCGACACAATCATCTCATTCGTGCCCCGCGACTTCCTCATCTCGGTCAACGACCAGGAAACCCTGACTACCCCCGAACTACGCGACTATATCAACGCCCAGAAAAAACGAGGCGTGGCAAATATAAAGAACTTTGAAATAGAACTCGAACGCCGCTATGCCATGACAGCCGCGGCCTACATCCTCACACTCATCGGCATGTCGTTGTCGTCGCGTAAAGTGAGAGGCGGCACCGGTGTTAACATCGGCATCGGGCTGGCGCTGAGTTTCTCCTACATTCTGTTCTCAACGGTCACCGCTTCGTTTGCCGTTTCCGGTCTCACCTCGCCATTGGTGGCTATGTGGATTCCCAACGTAATCTATATTGTCATCGGCATATTCCTATATCGCAAGGCTTCTGTGTAAGCCTTCTTACTAAATAAAAACACCAATATTGAAATGACCGATTCATCGATACATCCAATAGCCGAAAGCAGCAATATGGAGCTGCCGATTCTCGACGGACTCATTCCCGCCGGATTCCCGAGCCCACTTCAAGGTATCGCACAGGACTACATCGACCTTAACCGCGAACTCATAGGCCACCCGTCGTCGACGTTTTGCGCCCGCGTCACCGGCAACTCGATGATTGATTCGGGAATTTGCGACGGCGACCTGCTGATAATCGACAAATCGCTCGACCCACACGACGGCGCCATCGCTGTGTGTTTCGTCGATGGCGAATTCACACTCAAGCGCATTGCCATTCGCCACGACGGCGTGTATCTGGTGCCCGCCAATCCTAAATTCAAGGAAATTAAGGTTAGCGAGGAAAGCAATTTCCAAGTGTGGGGCATCGTGACATATGTAATTAAAGCCACCTCGAAATAGTCAGCCATTCCAGACACCACATTCACCGATATGCGAGCCCTCGTAGA
>JBJEKE010000062.1:0-4957 GCA_051878475.1 Muribaculaceae bacterium
TGCTTGGAGATCGCCTTTGTTAAAATGCGTGTCGGCAATGTTGATATATATTGGCAGATTGTCATCGGAAGCCGATGAATAGGCAATAGCCTTATTGAAAGCTATCAAAGCGCTGTCGGTCATATTACTTTTGGCGTAGGCCAGTCCCAGATTGTTTGTGAAACGTCGCAGACGTGCGAAGTCGTTGGCACGACGAGAAGCGGCGATGGCCTCGTCGATGATATCGCGGGCACGCTCATATTCATTGCGGCGATAATACAGAGCAAACATGGCGTTCTGCAAGTCGGCTCTGAGCAGTGGTGCCGAATCGGGCGAAAATGCCTTGAGCGCTCGCTGATACATCTCGGCTGTGCGGTCAATCAGACCTATTTGCATAAAGTTGTCGCCCTGTAGCTTTAGAATCTGTGCTTTCAAAGTATTGGATGACGTACTTGCCTCGGCTTGCTGTTCCATTTCCTCAATTATTGGCGATAACACTGATACCGATTTTGCCAATGCCCCCTCGGCCGACAGCCGCTTGGCTTCGTCATAAGCCTTGGCGGCATCAGCCTGGGCTGATACTGTAGGTTGTGCAGCTGTGCCAATGGTTGAAAGCACTGCAAATAATATGGTATGCAAGCATCTCATACCAAGCTATAGAAGCGAGTTTTCGGCAAAATAGCGCCATAGCGGAGCCAGATGGGTGGCTTGCTTGATGGCATTGGAGCAAAGCAGTTCGCGCACTTCGTCGATAGAGAGAAGATGCACTTGAATATCCTCGGTGGCATCGAGGTCCTGACGGTCGGCAATGCGTTCTACGCCTTCAGCCACAAAGCAGTGCGTAAGGTTGTTGGTGGTGCTGGCGTTGGCCGAGATGCTCATCAGCTCGCGCCAGGTGCCGCCGCCGAACCCGGTCTCCTCGAGCAGTTCGCGCCGAGCCGAGGCGAGTGGTGCAGTGTCGTCGCGGTCGCACACACCTGCCGCCAGCTCGAAGCATGTGGCGTCGAGTCCCGGACGGTATTGCGAAATCAAAAGAAACAAGCCCTCGGCAGTGCGTGCAATCACATTTACCCAATCGGGATATTCAAGGATGTAATAGTCGGGGGCCACACGTCCGTCAGGCAGGCGATATGCATTATGAGCCACCGTGAGCCATGGCTCGCGATGGAGATATTCCGAGCACAGGAGTTGCCATTTGCGGTTTTCGGGTTGCTTTACCATATATCAATGAATTGTTTACGAGGCGTAAAGATAATCAGATATCCCCATTTTTCAAAAGCCGGCGTCTGTTATACAACATTATATATAATGGTTCTTTGGTTTGTTATCACAAAAATGAGTATATTTGTCAATATCTACGTGATAGGCATATAATCGACCAACATACCTGAATAGAACAACTCAATTATCTTTAGAAACTATATGAAAATCAAAGCATTCATTGCCGCTATGCTGGCATTTGCCGCTATGGCTGCCACTGCCGGCACTCCAATCTATCTTGATGAGAGTCAGCCAATAGAGAAACGCATCGACGATGCGCTGAGCCGTATGACATTGGAAGAGAAAGTGAAGATACTGCATGCGCAGTCAAAGTTCAGCTCGGCCGGCGTGCCACGTCTGGGTATTCCCGAGGTGTGGTGCACCGACGGCCCTCACGGAATCCGTCCGGAGGTGCTCTGGGACGAATGGGACCAGGCCGGATGGACCAACGACTCGTGTATTGCCTTCCCGGCGCTCACTTGTCTTGCCGCTTCGTGGAGCAAGGAGGTGTCGAGCCTCTACGGCAAATCGATAGGCGAGGAGGCGCGTTATCGCAACAAGACTATACTATTGGGCCCCGGTGTCAATATCTACCGCACTCCGCTCAATGGCCGCAACTTTGAATATATGGGCGAGGATCCCTATCTGTCGGCATCGATGGTGGTGCCTTACATCAAGGGCGTGCAGCAAAACGGCGTGGCTGCCTGTGTGAAGCACTTTGCCCTTAACAACAACGAGGTGAACCGCCACACCACAAACGTGATTATCGACGACCGTACCCTCTATGAGATTTACCTGCCGGCATTCAAGGCTGCAGTAACCGAGGGCAAGGCCTGGACTATTATGGGCGCCTACAACCTTTACCGCGACCAGCACCTGTGCCACAACCAGTATATCCTCAACGATATCTTGAAGGGTGAATGGGGATTCGACGGCGTGGTGGTGAGCGATTGGGGTGGTGCCCACGACACTAACCAAGCCATAACCAATGGCCTCGACCTGGAATACGGCAGTTGGACAAACGGATTGAAGCTGGGCAAGAAGAATGCCTACGACAGCTATTTCCTTGCCGACCCGTATCTTGAACTCCTTCATTCAGGCAAAGTGGGAACCAAGGAACTCGACGACAAGGCTCGCCGTGTGCTTCGTCTGATTTTCCGCACGTCGATGAACCGCAATCGCCCGTTTGGCAGCCTTTGCAGCGACGAGCACTATGCCGCTGCGCGCCGCATTGGCGACGAGGGCATCGTGCTGCTGAAAAACAACGCATCGGTGTTGCCTATCAGCCTCGACAAGGTTAAGCGAATTCTCGTGGTGGGCGAAAATGCCATAAAGATGATGACAGTGGGAGGTGGCAGCTCGTCGCTGAAGGTTCAGCGCGAAGTGCTTCCGCTCGATGGCATCAAAGCCATGGTGTCTGGCCGTGCCGAAGTGAAATATGTGCGTGGCTATGTGGGCGATGTGACCGGCGAATACAATGGCGTCACCACCGGACAGGACCTTAAGGAGAACCGTTCGCCCGAGCAGCTCATTGCCGAAGCCGTCGATGAGGCACGCAAGGCCGACTGTGTGGTGTTTGTTGGCGGCTTGAACAAAAGCGAGCACCAGGATTGCGAGGATAGCGACCGCACCGGATTGGAACTGCCCTACGGACAGGATGCAGTTATTGAAGCTCTTGCCAAGGTTAATCCTAATCTGGTGGTGGTGAACATTTCGGGCAACGCTGTGGCCATGCCATGGGCAAATAATGTGAACGCTATTGTGCAGGCATGGTATCTCGGTTCCGAATCCGGCAACTCCATTGCCGATGTGCTCTTCGGCACTGTGAATCCGTCGGGCAAGCTGCCGTTCACCTTCCCCACATCGCTCAACAATGTTGGTGCACACCGTCTTGATGCATATCCGGGCATCAAGCGCACCGACGGCTCGCAGTATGTCGACCTCGAATATAAGGAAGGTATATATGTTGGATACCGCTGGGCCGAAAAGAACAAGCTGAAGCCACAGTTTGCATTCGGCCATGGCCTTAGCTACACCACATTTGCATATGGCAAGGCCACTGCCGACAAAAAGGCCATTGTCCAAGGCGAAACCATTATCGTAAGCGTGCCTGTAACCAACACCGGCGAGCGCGAAGGCATGGAAGTGGTGCAACTCTACATCAGCGACACAAAATGCAGCGTCGACCGTCCGGTAAAGGAACTCAAGGGCTTCGAGAAAGTGTCGCTTAAGCCGGGCGAAACCAAGACGGTGACTTTCACCATTGGCACCGACGCACTAAGCTACTTCGATGCCCAGCGTCACCAGTGGGTGGCCGAACCCGGCCAGTTTGTGGCACACATTGCTGCTTCAAGCGACGACGTGCGTTCATCTGTGAAATTCGAACTCAAATAACTCTGAAAATCATCATGAACAAAAAACGCTATTGTGCCACAATCGTTAGTGGCATTGCTTTGATGGCAGGAACATTATTGCTGAATGCTCAAAACAAGTACACCGTGGCTGCCTACATATGGCCATCGTGCCACGACGATCCCCTCGGCCATGAAGTGCTGTGGCCCGAAGGCGACGGCGAATGGGAAATTATCAAGAAAGGGAATCCCCGGTTCGACGGACACTACCAGCCCAAGCAGCCATTGTGGGGCTACGAGCATGACAACGACCCAAAGGTGGTGGAGCGATGGATTGACCTTGCCACTGACCACGGTATCAACACCTTTATTTTCGATTGGTATTGGTTTAATGACGGCCCGTATCTCGAAGGATGTCTCAACGACGGGTTTCTGAAGGCTCGTAACAACTACAAAATGAACTTCTACATAATGTGGGCCAACCATGATGTTGCACGCAACTACTGGAACTGCCATCGCTACGGCTCCGACAATTCCCGCCTGTGGAACGGCGCTGTCGATTGGAAAAACTTCAAGATAATTGTCAAGCGCATCATCGACCAGTATTTTCTGTTGCCCAACTACTACCGTATCGACGGTTGCCCTGTGTTCTCGGTGTTCTCGCTCGACAATCTGGTGAAAACCTTCGGCTCGGTCGACGAGACCCGCAAAGGAATTGAGTATCTCGAAACCGAATGCCGCAAGGCCGGCCTGCCCGGAGTGCACTTGCAGATTGTAACATGGGAAAAGCCTACGCCGGAACTTATGGCAAAGGCCAAGACCATAGGCATCGACAGCTTCACCGTCTACAACTGGCTCGGTGGTGTTGGCAGCGAGGACTATATGGTGTGTATGAACGCCGCTATCGAGGCACAGGAGCGTTGGAGCGACAGCGAGATACCATTCTTCCCTAATGCCTCGATTGGTTGGGATGATACTCCGCGTTTCCCCGCAAAGACCGCCAAGGACTTGATTCACTACAACAAGTCGCCGCGCGCCTTTGCCGCATATCTGCAGAAAGCCAAGGAATATGCCGACCGTCATCCTAATCAGGTGCCGCTCATCACAGTGAATGCATGGAACGAATGGGTGGAAGACTCATATCTGCTGCCCGACCGAAAATACGGTTTTGATTACATCAAGACCGTCAAGGAAGTGCTCATCGACGAGGCATACGAGAAATATCAGAAAAAATAAAATGCTGTTTTTGCCGTCGGAGCTTGCATATCTGCGCTCCGACGGCATTATATTGTACACACAATTATCAGAAAGACTGAAATGATGAAGATAGCTTTACACCACTTTTCAATGCTTATGCTCGCTGCGCT
>JBJEKE010000063.1:0-4932 GCA_051878475.1 Muribaculaceae bacterium
TTCTTAAAGTAGGTGGGGCAGCTGCTTTGTTTACGCTTGTCCCGCGAAAGGTGCTCGGTGGCCCGGGTTATGTGGCTCCGAGCGACCAACTCACAAAGGGTATTATTGGCGTGGGCGGCATCGGCCGTAGCAGCTATCACTTCACCAGCGATGAGGCGTGTCGCCTTGTTGCTGTGTGCGATGTCGATTCTAATCATCTGCAGAAGGCGGTCGAGATGGCCAAGAAAAAGTTTGACACCACTTTGCAAACCTATCACAACTACCGCGACCTTATCCACGACCCTAACGTTGACATTGTCCACATCGCAACTCCGCCGCATTGGCATGGTATAATGGCAGTTGAAGCTGCCGAAGCCGGTAAGGATATTTGGTGCGAGAAACCTATGACCCGAACCATCGGCGAAGGTAAGCGTGTCGTGGAAGCAGTTAAGCGCAACGGCCGTATTTTCCGCCTAAACACTTGGTTCCGTTTCACCGATACTTTCTATGGCCTCGGAACTCAGGTGGAATACCTCAAGAAACTCATCGAAAGCGGTATGCTCGGTTGGCCTCTTACGGTAAGAGTCTCGGGTGCCAACGGCTTCGCCTGGAAATTCTTCTGGGTAGGCAAGGAAAACCTTCAGCCTGAAACTGTTCCGGCTAACCTCGACTACGATATGTGGCTCGGTCCGGCTCAGTACAAGCCTTACAATGCCCACCGCGTTCACCAGACCTTCCGCGGATATTGGGACTACGACGGTGGAGGTCTTGCCGATATGGGACAGCACTACCTCGACCCGGTGCAGTACTTCCTCGGAAAGGACAATACTTCGCCGGTCAAGGTTGAAGTCGATGCCCCTCAGCAGCACCCCGATGCCTGCGGTATATGGCGCAGCATTACCTACACTTATGCCGATGGCTGCAAGATTATTCTTGAAGGCGAGGGTTTCGAGAGTTCAGGAAAGGTGCCGTATCTCGAAGGCCCGAACGGCAAGGTGTATCGTGGCTTCGAATGCGAAATCGGCGGAAAACCGGTGCCCGATATCATGAACCTGCTCATGGAACTGCCTGATCCGGAACCGCAGAACACCGACTTCTTGAAGTGTGTGCGCACTCGAGAGCGCTTTGCCCTCGACGAGGTGCGTGGCCATCACAGTGCCACGGTGGTGAACATGGCTGTGTGCGCACTGCGACTCAACCGTACTCTGAATTTCGACCCCGAACGTCAAGTGTTTGTTAACGACGATGCCGCTAACCGTCTGCTCGAGCAGCCGATGCGCCGTCCTTGGAAAATTTAATTTTTACCGATTGTCATGAACAAAAGATTAATCATACTGTTGACGGCTGTCGTTTCGATTGCCTCAATATTTGCCCAGGATTCGCGGCAACGCTCCAATTCTACTATCATTGCCGACGCATTGGCTCAGCTCCCGGCCCAGGACGAGACCTCTTTTTCCGCTGCTATGGCCGATATTGCCAACACCGGCTCTCAAGGCATTGTGGAGTTGGCCGATATGCTTGTCCCTGCCGATAAAGGCAAGAATGCTACAATTGAATATGCCATTAACGGCATTGTTAACTATGTGTGTCGCGACGGACACGATGCCGAGCGTACCCAGGTGCGCAAAGGTCTCGCCGATGCCATCGCCCGGTGCTCAGATAATCCTAACCGTGCATTCCTGTTCTCACAGTTGTCGGTTTGCGCTACTGCCGACGATGCCGCACTCATTGTCGGATATCTCTCCGACGATTACCTCGCCGATTGGGCAGTGCGCGCACTTGCCGCTATGCAGGACATTGATAATGTGGTACTCGACCTCATTCGCAACGAGGCTGCTCCACGCAGCTCGCTGGCATATCTTGCCTACGAGAAGCGTCTCGGCGAGGCTGAGTCTATTCTCCTCGGTTGGCTCGACGGCGCCGATGCTGTTACTGCCAACGCCATCTACAATGCTCTCGGCGTGTGTGGTTCGAAGGCTTCAATAAAGGCTCTTGGCAATGCCGCTGCCGCTCACTCGTATGTACAGGACTCAAGCGAGGCCACACAGTCATACGTGGCATTGCTCAACAATATCGCTGCCGGTCCCGATGCCAAGAAGGCTGTCAAGCCTGCCGAGAAGCTGCTCGTGGCAGCTGCCGGTTCCGATGTAAAAGCCGGCGCCCTCGAGGCTCTATTTGCTGCCAATTCAGCAAAGGTGAAGCCTGCGGTGCTTAGCGCTTTGAATTCCGACGACCGCAAATACCGTGTGGCTGCCCTGAAACTCGCTGTCCCTTATCTTTCGGCCGACCTCGAGGCTCAGCTGGGCAAGGTGCTTGGCTCTCCTGTTGCCGATGCCGATGCCAAGACCGACTTAATAAACTGGATGGGCGACTACAAAGTGGTGTCGCAGCTCGATGCCATCCTTGCCAATGTCGATGCCGACAACGATGAGCTGGCACTTGCCTCAATCAAGGCTGCCGGTCGAATAGGCGGCGACAAGTCGCTCGATGTGCTGGTGGCTGCCCTGGGCGGAAAGCATTCCGATGCCGCTCAATCGGCTCTCGTAAGCTTCCATGGCAATATCAACGACAAGGTCATTGCTCTTCTCGACCAGTCGGATGAAAAGCGTGTGGCAGCGTTGCCGGTGGTTGTGGCTCGCCGCATGACTTCAGTGGCCGACAAGGTGCTGGCGCTTACTGCCTCGCCTAATGAAGATGTGAAAAAGGCGGCTTACAAGGCGCTTGCCGGTGTGGCGACTCGCGACTATTTCGACCGCCTCTGCACTTTGGCTGCCAATTCCGATGGCGAATACCGAAAGATGGCACAGGATGCCATGCTGGCCTCGGTGGCTTCGTTGCCGGCCGAGCAGCGCCTGAGACTCGCTGTGGGCAAGATGAACAAGAACGACCGTTCGCTGTTCTATCCAATCGTGGCAAATGTGGGCTCCGACGAGGCTCTTGCCATCCTTGCCGATGGCTATAAGGATGCCGGCTATCGTGAGGCGGCGTTCGCTTCGTTGCTCAGTATCGACAATGCTAATGCCCTGCCACTCCTGTGGAACATTGCATGCACCGAGGTGAACCGTGCCGATACCGCTGTGTATCGTTATGCCGCTCTCGTCGACAAATATGTGAAGTCACCGGTGCGAAAGTATCAGCTCTTCCGCCGTGGCCTCGAGAAGCAGCCTGCCCTGAAAGCTAGCGTCACTGCCAACCTGCTGGGCCTCCTTGCCTCAACAAATATGTATCAGTCGATGCTTCTGGCAAGCGAATATCTGTCGAACGACAGTGCAAATGTCAAGGCGGCCGCAGCTTCAACAATCCGCACTCTGGCTTCGCGAAGCCGTGGCGAGGTGGGTGGCAACAAGGTTCGCACCATCCTTGGGGCGGTGAAGGAATACTATGTTGAGCAAAGCCGCAACGATGCCGATGCCGGTTATGCTGTCGACGATATCGATGGCATGCTTGCCAAATTGTCTGCCGAAGGATATGCTGAAGGATTTACAGCCGACAGATGGAGTGGTGTGGTGCTTACCCCTGCCAAGAACAAGAAGCAGAACACTCGCTTGCAGAAAAAAGCCGACGACGATGCCCTGAATCTGTGGCACTCCGACGGCAATGCCATGAAATTTGCCGGCGGCAAATCGGCTGTGATTTCGCCCGATGAATACGAGAACTTCGAGATGTGGTTTGAGTGGCGAGGTGGCGATATTACTATGGGTGTGCGTTCGCAGCCGGCATTTACACTTGGTGGCTATGCTACTGGCCGTTATGTTAATCTTCCTGATTCGGCGAAAGTTGAGAAGTCGGTCAATCCCGCCGGCGAGTGGAACACTGTGCATGTAAAGGTTGTGGCCGACCGCATGACGGTTGAAGTTAACGGCATTACCACTGCCAACAATGTTGTGCTCACTGCTGCCGATGGCTCACGTGTGGCTCAGCGTGGCCGAATCCTAATTCAAGGTGGTGAAAACGATGCCGAGTTCCGCGAGATGTACATCCGTCGCCTCCCCGATTCGCCGGTGTTCGAATTGTCGGCCGAAGAGAAAGCCGAAGGTTTCGAAGTGCTCTTCGATGGAACCTCGATGCACAACTGGATGGGCAACACCACCGATTATGTGCCTGTCGACGGAACCATCTATGTCACCGCGAAATATGGCGGAACAGGCAACCTGTACACCAAGAAGGAATATAGCGATTTCATATACCGGTTCGAGTTCTGCTTCGAGACCGAGGGCGTGAACAATGGCATCGGCATCCGTACCTCCGAGGGCGTTGATGCTGCATACGAGGGGATGGAAATCCAGGTGCTCGACCACGATGCACCTATCTACCGTAATCTTCACATTTACCAGCAGCATGGTTCGGTATACGGAATTATCCCTGCAAAGCATGTTACATTTGGCAAACTCGGCACTTGGAACACCGAGGAAATACATGCCGTGGGCGACCATATCACCGTTACAGTCAATGGCGAGGTTATCGTCGATGGCAACATACGCGAGGCTTGTAAAGGTCATAACATCGCTCCCGACGGTTCGAAGGAAAACCCTTACACCGTCGACCATCGCAACCATCCCGGACTCTTCCGCAAAAGTGGTCTCATCAGTTTCTGCGGCCACGGTGCTGGTGTCAAGTTCCGCAACATCCGAATCAAGGACCTCAGCAAATAATCGCTGTTGACCCCCGTGATATACACAACGAGAGCGCACCAACTTTTGGATGCGCTCTCGTACTGTTTCTAAATTTCCCTATATGGTTACATTTCTATATTCCTTGGGCGATACACCTACCTGTTGCTTGAAGTATTTGCCAAATGCCGATTGGGTGGGGAAATTAAGGCTGTTGGATATTTCCTGAACTGTCATCGACGTGTATTTAAGCATCATTTTTGCTTCCAGTACTACATATTTGTTTATCCACACCAATGCTCCTTTCCCGCTGTAGTTTTTTATCATACACGATATATATTTA
>JBJEKE010000064.1:0-4920 GCA_051878475.1 Muribaculaceae bacterium
CCCAAATCCTCTCGAAGTAGTAGGCGACAAGGTTCCCGGTGCAGTTACAGGCAACGTACCTGAAAAGTTCTTCGTAAAGAACGCTGAGGTAACAGTTACTCCTATCCTCGTTTATGGCGACAAGGAAACTGCTTGCACCCCATCGTACTTCCAGGGCGAAAAAGTTAACGGCAACCACCAGGTTGTTCCTTACGAAACAGGTTCAACTGTTACCATTCCGGTATTGTTCGACTACACTCCTGAGATGATGCGCAGCGAGCTTTACCTTGCTTTCGATGTTCAGCAAGGCAACAGCCAGTACACCCTGCCACGCGTGAAGGTGGGCGAAGGCGTTATCGCTACTTCTACTCTTGCATCGGCCGGCTCGGTTACTCCAGCTATCACTCCTGACAAGTTCCAGCGCATTATCAACGAAAAGCATAGCGCCGACATCAAGTTCCTTATCAACCAGACCAACATCCGCGCAAGCGAACTCAAGTCGGAGGAACTCAAGGCCCTCACCGAAAAGGTTAAAGATGCACAGGACGACGAAAGCCTCGAAGTTGAAGGCATCAGCATCTCTTCGTACGCTTCGCCTGAAGGTGGTGTGAAACTCAACACCCGCATTGCTGAAGGTCGTGAAAAGAACACTCAGAAATACCTCGACAAGACCCTCAAGGAAAACAAAATCAAGGAATTCGGCGACCTCACTGCAGAATTCACAGCTCAGGACTGGGACGGTTTCCAGGAACTCGTTTCGCAGAGCAACATCCAGGATAAGGACCTTATCCTCAGCGTTCTCTCAATGTACAAAGATCCTGAAGTTCGCGAACGCGAAATCCGCAACATGTCGTCGGTATTCGACCAGCTCGCTCAGGAAATCCTTCCTCAGCTCCGCTACTCTCGCCTCACCGCTTCTATCAACGTAATCGGCAAGAGCGACGAAGAAATCCAGCGCATATACAAGCTCAACCCGAAGGCTCTCACTGTTGACGAACTTCTTTACTGCGCTACTCTCACCGACGATAACGACCAGAAGCTCGACATCTACAACACTGCTGCCGACATCTACTCTGACGACTATCGCTGCTACAACAACCTCGGTATGTGCCAGTTCATCGACGGCGACTACGACGCTGCCGAAGCAAGCTTCAACCAGGCCGCCAAGCTCGCTCCTCAGAATGCCGAAGTAAAGATGAACCAGGGCCTCATCTCGCTGCTCAACAAGAACTACAGCAAGGCTGACGCTCAATTCGGTAACGCTGCCGGTGTGAACGAACTTCCTGAAGCTCTCGGTACTTACTACATCATGACAGGCAACTATAACGCCGCCGTTAAGGCATTTGGCAACACAAAGAGCAACAACGCCGCTCTCGCTCAAATCCTTACAAAGGACTACAGCGCTGCCAAGGCTACTCTGGCCGGCATCAGCAAGCCAGATGCTACTACCCACTATCTGAACGCTGTTCTCGGCGCTCGCACAAACAACAGCGACCTCGTTTACTCGAGCCTCCGTCAGGTTGCACGTCTCGACAAGGACATGCTTGCAAAGGCTAAGAACGACCTCGAATTCGCTAAATTCAACATCAGCGCCATCAACTAATAGACATAGGCACTGACCAACCATAGCAAGAGCCCGCCCATCGTCGGCGGGCTCTTCTTTTTTCATCACTTTCAAAGCCGTGGAACATCACACACAGGACACACACATCATCCACATCAACAATACAGCACTACCGCTGCCCGCCACCTACGCTAATGGGCCTGCAATTGTGGAACATTTCGCAAACACCCAACATTTTTATACTTATTTATCTAACTGTCAACAGTTTTTGCATTATAGTTCCACACTTTTCGTTATCTTTGCAAAAGCATTGACTACAATGCACGGAGTTATTAACAAAAAGTGCCACTTATCAACAATTGATGCATTTTCATATACTTTGTTACACACTTTTTGGCCAAAATATAATTCCTTTGCATCGTAATTTAATTCGTGATTAAGGATATGAGTAAAATTATCGCAATAGCCAATCAAAAAGGCGGCGTGGGCAAAACCACCACCGCCATCAACCTTGCCGCTTCGCTTGCCACACAGGGCAAGAAAGTATTGCTCATCGATGCCGACCCGCAGGCCAACGCCACATCGGGCCTGGGCGTCGACCCTAAGAACGTGGTTTCGTCGATTTACGAATGTCTTGTCGACGACTACCCTATGAAAGGCACACAGATTTCCACCGTGGTGAAAGGCCTCGACATCATCGGCTCGCGCATCGACCTCGTAGGCGCTGAGCTCGAGCTCATAAACAAGGAGAATCGCGAACGCATTCTGCAGCAACAACTCTCGACAGTGCGCAACGACTACGACTTCGTGCTCATCGACTGCTCGCCGTCGCTCGGCCTAATCACAGTGAATGCCCTAACCGCTGCCAATTCAGTGATAATCCCGGTGCAAGCCGAATATTTTGCCCTCGAAGGCATCAGCAAGCTGCTCAACACCATCCGCATTATCAAATCGAAGCTCAATCCAACGCTCGAAATCGAAGGGTTCCTGCTCACTATGTACGATGCGCGCCTGCGACTTGCCAACCAGATTTACGAAGACCTGAAGACGCATTTCGGCGAGATGGTGTTCAACACCGTGATTCCACGCAACATACGCCTCAGCGAGGCGCCAAGCCACGGCCTCCCCGTAATTCTCTACGATGCCGAAAGCCGAGGCGCCACCAGCCACATGCAGCTGGCCAAGGAAATCATCGTCAAAAACCGTCGTAAACAATAAACATACACTATATATAATCATGGCACTCAAACGCAACGCCCTGGGACGCGGACTCGACTCGCTTATCTCGATGGACGACATCCAAACCAACGGCTCGTCGGCTATCAACGAAGTGGAAATAAGCCTCATCTCGCCCAACCCAGAACAACCACGCATAAACTTCGACGAGACTGCCCTCGACGAGCTTGCCTCGTCAATCAGAGAGCTCGGCATAATACAGCCCCTCACTCTGCGCAAGACCGGTCCTAACTCATACCAGATCATCTCGGGCGAACGCCGGTACCGCGCCGCAAAACGCGCCGGACTCAACTCGGTGCCCGCCTACATCCGCACCGCCAACGACAGCGAGCTCACCGAAATGGCTCTCATCGAGAACATCCAACGCGAGGACCTCAACGCAATAGAGATTGCACTCACGTTTAAGAAACTTATCGACCAATATAACCTCACCCAGGAACGACTGAGCGAACGCATCGGCAAAAAGCGAGCCACTATTGCCAACTTTCTGCGATTGCTGAAGCTCCCCGCCGAAATTCAGCTGGGCCTGCGCGACAAGACCGTCGACATGGGCCATGCCCGCGCCATTTTGGGCGTCGACAAGCCATCGCTCCAGCTCAAGCTCTACAATGAGACTCTCAAGAAAGGGCTCTCAGTGCGTCAGGTCGAAGCTCTCGCAAAGCAATATCAAGACGAAGCCGAAGCCGCCGGCAACAACACCCAGAAAAAGTCCGGCGTCAAAAGCCACGATTTCGACATCCTCAAGAAACACCTGTCGCAAGTGTTCCTGACCAAAGTGAATCTGAGCTGCAATGCAAAAGGCGAAGGAAAAATTGCATTTCAGTTTAAAAACGAGAGTGAACTTGAGAGATTAATTAGTATCTTTGACAAAGTAAAAGCCAACGACTGACCCTAACCAGAGCCACAGACCCGGGGCATGTTGGCCAGCAACTAAATAGAATCAATACAGTAAGCTTGTTATCAGGTATTTACGACATATTGACCCGATTACACATAAGCGTAGCCGTAATGCTATGCTTTGTGTTTTATATCCCGAATGCATCGGCACAGCAGCCGGTGGAGCCTGAGCAGGAGCAACAGGCCACCGTTCAGCACAGCCACGAGGTTATAACCGACACTGTTGAAGTGGACAATGGCATTTTTGCCGACCGCACCGAGATTTCGGACGACACCGTGCCAGCCGACACACTGGCTGCCATACCCATGGCAGCGCTCACCGATTCGGTGATGGCCGAAGAAGCAGCGCCCAATGCGTTTACCTTCAACCCCGACCCCACCCGCGCCGTATGGATGTCGGCCCTATTTCCCGGCCTCGGCCAGCTATACAACCGTCGATACTGGAAGCTGCCTATCGTGGTGGGCGGATTCATGGGTATCTCCTATGCCCTGTCATGGAACAACCGCATGCTCAACGACTATACCCAGGCCTACCGCGACATCACCGACAGCGACCCATCGACCAAAAGCTACCTCGACTTCTTCCCGAGGAACACCAAAGAGGAAGACCTCGACGCTGCCTGGCTCGAGAAAACCCTGAAATCGCGCAAGGACTTCTATCGCCGCAACCGCGACCTGTCGATTATATGTATGGTGGGAATGTACCTGCTATGTCTCGTCGACGCCTATGTCGACGCTTCGCTTTCACACTTCGACATATCGCCCGACATTTCAATGAACGTGGCTCCGGCAATCATCGAAGGTAACCGCAACGGGATACCCTCCGTGGGACTCCATTGGGGCATAACGTTCTGACAACACGATTATTCTAACAAATAAAAGATATATCTCATAAATGAAGAAATTAGCCATCCTATTAATTGCAATCTCTACGACAGCCATCTCCTGGGCCGATTCGTCGATTCTTTCGCTTAAACAATCAATAACCGACAAGGCAATTGTTTATCCTGAAAGCTTCGAGACCGACACCAAGCAGATGATGCAAAATTGGTATCTACGCAACTATGCAGTGCTCGACGACGACGTTGAAAACCGCAAATCAAACGATGTTAGCGATGCCGTGTACATCGAACGACTGAAGAAGATGCCAACCGAAATAGAGATGCCATTCAATTCGGTGGTGAAATCATACATTCAGATGTACACCCAGAAGCGCCGCACCCTCGTCGAAACGATGCTGGGCA
>JBJEKE010000065.1:0-20539 GCA_051878475.1 Muribaculaceae bacterium
TTCCTTGGCAGGAGCCTCGGCCGAAGTGGCAGCACTGAGCTGAGCCAACGCAGCTGCAACATCGTTGTAGTTATAAGTTTCAAAGAATTCAAGGTTAGCAGTACCCTGGAGGAGCTTGCGTACACGTTCAGGCTCTTTCACGCCAGGGAGCTCGAGGAGAATCTGTCCGTCACGCTCAAGTTTCTGGATATTGGGAGCTACCACACCGAAACGGTCGATACGGGTACGAAGCACATTGTATGAGTTGTTAACCATGTCGGCAACTTCTTCCTTGAGAATCGATTCAACCTCTGCATTTGTGGCAGTCGGTTTTGCTTTCACTTTCTCAACGTTACGGAAAATCTGTGCAAGGCTACCCTGAGGAGCAACCTGCTCATACTGACGGCAGAATTCGCCTACCACATCCTTGCCGATTTTGCCTTTGCGCAGCAGAGAGTCGGTAACGCTCAAGGCGCGGTTAAAGTTAGCGTCGTCGCTTTCGTTCGACAGAGCCTTCAGCACACCGGGCACCGAAACCTGAAGTGTTACGTTCATACCGCCCTTAAGGTCGAGGCCGAGGCCAACTTCCATTTCACGAGCCTGCTGGAATGTGTAGTAGTTTAAGTACACCTTCTCTTTTGCGATAGAGTCCAAGTACGCTTTATAATAGCTCTTATACTGGGCATCGTTGGCGTCGGTTGAGCCCGACATCGATGCTGCATACTCTTCGGCCTTGCCCTCGCAGTGCTTTGTTACAAACGAGAACGACAGATAGAATGCACAAATAAGAACTAACAGCGAAGCGATTACTCCAATAAATCCTTTACTTTGCATTGTTAATCTTGTTGTTTATTTTAATTATTAATTTTATTATCCTTTTGCGGTATTTTACAGCTTGCAAATATACGTTTTATTTTTCAAGTATTGAAATTTTTACATTGCGTTTTACATTTTCGGTGGTTTTATCGGCTCATTTTCACTGCTTCAGCTCTGTGTGCTTTGGTTTTTATCTCCTTCTGCCCGCTTTTGTCAGCAACTTGAGGCGCTTTGATACATCTAACACCACTTTATTTTATTAACTTTACGGCGTGATAACTGCCGCAGCCTCACGCTCGCGCGCATAATATATAATGTATTGAAAAATCTACTCCGACTAATATTCATGCTGGCGCTGGCCACGATGCTCTATTCGTGCGCCAGCATGGGACGTCCCTCGGGAGGTCCACGCGACTATCTGCCTCCGATTTTCGTGGGTAGCAGCCCCACTCAGGGCGAGCACAACGTTATGCCCAAGCGCGTGGAGATTGAATTCGACGAGCTGGTCCAGCTGAAGGACCAGAACGACAAGGTGGTGGTGTCGCCATCCCAGAAGCAGAACCCCACCATCCGCACTTCTGGCCGAAAGGTGGTGGTGGAATTCAAGGATTCGCTGCTGCCTAACACCACCTATTCCATCGACTTTGCCGATGCCATCCAGGACTTCAACGAGGGGAATCCCATCGATGCCTTTTCGTTTGCTTTCTCTACGGGCGACTCTATCGATTCGCTCCAGATTGCGGGAATTCTGCTCGATGCGCACACACTGGAGCCTCAACAGAAAATGCTGGTGGGTGTGCACAGCAACCTCGACGACACCGCTTTCACCAACATCCCGCTTGAACGAATTGCCCGTACCAACGACCGCGGACAATTCACCATCCGCAACCTCAAGTCAGGGCGTTACCGGCTGTTTGCCATCAACGATGTTGACCGCGACATGATGTTTGCCAACCCTGCCGAGGACATCGCATTCTTCGACACCATAATTGAACCGACAACGGTAACCTGCCTAACCACCGACACCATCCGCAAGATTAACCACGTAATCGACACGGTGGTTGAGGTCATGGCCACGCAATACCTGCCCAACGATGTGCTGCTGTCGATGTTCAACGAAGACCGCCGCTCGCAATATCTTGTGAAATACGAGCGACAGGACTCAACAAAACTGTTCTTCATATTCGGTGCCCCGGCCGACTCGCTCCCTAAGCTCGAGATTCTGGAGCCGAAGCCGGCATCCGACAACTGGTGTGTCATCGACCATTCGCTAACCAACGACACCATCACCTATTGGCTCCGCGACACGGCAATGATTAGCAGCGACACCATCAGAGTGGCCACAACATATCTGCGCACCGATTCGGCCCAGAATCTGTCGCTAACTACCGACACGCTGATTTTCAAGGCCAAACGCGATAAAGCCAAGAAAAAGGAAAAGAAAAAGAAAACCGACGAGGAAAACGACTCGGTGAAGAAAGTGGAAACTCCCACCACCCCATTCGTATTTGCCGCCACATCGAGCCAGGAAATCAACCTGCCCATCAGGATGCGCGCCGACGTACCGCTCGATTCGATAAGCCCCACGGCTTTGAGCATTGCCATTCAGCAGGACTCCGACTGGGTGTTCCTGTCGAATCTGCCTATAGTGCAGGACCGGGAGGGTGACCTGAAAAACTATCATGCTGACTTTGAATGGGAACCTGGGATGCAATATCGGCTGACCATCGATTCGGCATCGGTGCGCGACATCTACGGATTACACTGCAAGCGTATCGAGTCCACCTTGGCAGTGAAGAAGCTGGAGGAGTATTCCGACCTGGTGTTTAACGTCAACGCCCCAGACAGCTCGTTTATCGAACTGCTCGACGGCGGCGACAAGGCTGTAAGAGTGGTGACTGTGGAGAACGGCACTGCTGTGTTCAACTATCTGGCACCAAACACCTACTATGCCCGACTGGTAATCGACACCAACCGAAACGGAAAGTGGGACACCGGCAACTTTGCCGAACACCGACAGCCCGAAGATGTATATTACTACAACAAAGCTCTTAAACTGAAGAAAAACTGGGAAATAACCGAAAACTGGGACATCAACTCACTTCCGGTGGACAGGCAGAAGCCTGAGGCAATCAAGAAGAACAAGCCTGAAAAGAAAAAATGGGAGGAAGACAAGTTGAAGAAGAAAAAAGGCCAGAACGACGATGAGGAGGACGAAGACAACTTCTACGACCCCAACAACCCTTACAGCAACGAGGGTGGCAGCTCGTTTGGCGCCAACCAATTCCAGACCGGCCAGCAATATAACAACCGTAACCGCAGATATTGATTATGGACAACAAACCGATAATTCTCGCAGGCAACGACGATGGCATAGAAGCCCGTGGACTGAAATCGCTCATAGAATTCCTTGCCCCGATGGGCGAACTATATGTGGCCGCCCCGGCCACCCACCAATCGGCCAAATCGTCGTCGCTTACTATGGATACCCCTCTGAGGGTCGATCGTCTCGACGACTATATGGGTGCACGCATGTTCCGTATTAACGGCACACCGGTGGATTGCACCAAAATGGCACTCAACCGGCTTCTGCCCCAACGCCCCGACCTGATAGTGGCAGGCATTAACCACGGAGCCAACAGCGGCAGCAACGTGATTTACTCCGGCACCATGGGCGTGGTGTTCGAAGGATGCCTCGCCGGAATACCGAGCATCGGCTTTTCGCTGCTCGACTACCGGCCCGATGCCGACTTCTCGGCTTGCCGACCGATAGTGGAACAAATCACCGCCGATGTACTTGCAAAAGGCCTGCCTGCCGACGTGTGCCTGAATGTGAATATCCCGGCAAGTCCCAACATAAAGGGCATAAAGGTATGCCGCGCTGCACACGGCACCTGGACCGAGGAATTCGAACAACGCACCGACCCCTTCGGCCGAAACTACTACTGGATTACAGGCTCGTACTCCAACACCGAGCCCGACAGTACCGACACCGACCTGTACTACCTTGAGCAAGGATTTGCATCGGTGGTGCCATGCCGGCCCGACCAAACTGCCCACGATGCAATCGCCTCGCTTGCATCGCGACTATAACTAACTGTAACTCAAACGCCTTTTCACACCATGACAGCCGATTTCAACGACCGCCAAATCAGGATTTTCCTGTCGTCGACGTTCGCCGACATGCAAGCCGAACGCGATTATCTGGTTAAGAACACCTTCCCCTCGCTCAAAACCGAATGCCAACGGCGCAATGTCGACTTCAGCGTTGTCGACCTACGTTGGGGCATCACCGAGGAGGAATCGAAATCGGGAAAGGTGATTGAAATATGCATCGACGAAATCAACCGCACCCGTCCGTTCTTCATCGGCTTGCTTGGAGGACGATATGGCTGGATTCCCGATGAAAAGGAGTGCCACGGCAATGCCCGCCTCAGTGACAAGTATCCATGGATTCAAGGTTACATCGACCGGCAGAGCAGTATCACCGAAATCGAGATGGAATACGGCGCGCTCTCAAGCGAATCGCCCATCTACGCCCAGTTCTTCGTACGCCACGACGAAGCCATCCCTCAGCGCTTCCGCGAGACCGAGCAGCTGAAAATCGACAAGCTGCATCGCCTGAAACAGAAGATTGAGCAAGCCAGTGCCGAAGGCCGTTGTACAATGGACCGATACAGCACTCCAAGCGAACTGGGCCGGATGATTCACGACTCGATGATGAAGGTTATCAATGAGCTCTACCCCGAAGGCGAGAGCCACAGCCTCTACGACACCATCTATGCCCGCCAGCAAGCCATTGAGGGACGCATGCGCAAAGTGTATGTGCCCGTGGCCGATTCGCGGCTATACTATTCATGTCCTGAGAGCCTCGACAAGAAGTTTCTGGTGCTCGGCGAGCATGGCATCGGAAAAACCGCCCTGCTGGCCAACTGGAAAACATATCACCACAACGCCAACATGGTGAACGGCATTTTCATACATCGCGAAGGGCATGAATACCAATACGACGATACCGATTACGACAACGGTCCCGGCAAACTGTTTGTGCCGATTATCCGAATGTTTGCCGGCAACGAACTCAACACCTTCGAACTTTGCAAACGTCTGCTTCTATACCGGCTTGCTCGCATCTACGATGCATTTCCGGCCGATGAAGTCGCCACCTCCATCGCTCCTGCCTCACAGGAACCGATAAACCTGCATGCCGAATTCTCGAAATACGGCTTTAACGAGCGCATCATTGTGATTATCGACGGCTTCGACCGTCTTGCCGACGCACAGGAGGCTTATCTGCAGCTGGCAACCGCATTTCCCGCAAATGTGTCGCTCATAGTATCGTCGGCCGACGAAAAGCTGGCGCAAATATCATCGAAATTCGATGTCATCCGGCTCGAGAGCCTGTCGTCGTCGGATGTGGTGACATTCGTGGAAGCTTACCTGAAGGAATACGCCAAACGGCTCACCGATGCACAGCGAATGCACATTGCCGGATCTACACTTCTGCGCAACCCGTCGCTGCTGGTACTGATGCTCGAGGAGCTGCTGCAATTTGGAATCTTCGAACGTCTCGACGAATACATCGACAATTTCCTGCGCGCCACTACGCCGGAGGAGTTTGTCGACATTGTTCTTAACCGCCTCGACACCGACTTCCAAAACGCCAGCCACTTGTTTTCGCTGCTCGCCCTATGCCGAATAGGCATTCCTGAGAGCGAGCTCGTGCGCATGCTCGATGTCAATCCGGTGGAATGGGCAAGCCTTTACGGTGCATCCCTGCCAATGCTCAACAACATTGGCGGATATCTGCAACTGCGCAGCGAAACTATCCGCAATGCCGCCTTGGCGAGATACGTTACCAACAAAAAACTCGAGCGCAGCCTCCGCAAGGAAATTGTCGAGTCGCTAAAGCGTTCGAACCGCTGGATAAAAAAGAAAATCGACGAAGCCGACGTCGCCGAGGACGGACTCATTGCGACGATGATTAAAAAAGCATTTTCATCAACCATCCCAATCGGCGAAGATTCTCCACTGGGCATTGTCTTCCGACAGAACATCGGCGAAATGATGCGGCAATACGATGCAATGGACAACTACCGTGCGCTGAACCGCTTGATGAAATCGCCATATACATTGATATCGAACAACCTGTTCGAGATATACCAATATTTTCCTAAACTGTACGCCGCCGGGTATCATCCGATAAGCAACTGGTATACCGGTTTCAAGACGCTGAAACTATATCTGATGGTACATATTGCCTCCGACTCGGCCGAAGAGGAAGTGGAGCTGTTTAATTACATGACAACCAGCATGCTTAGCTTCCTTATTTGTCTCGATCCGGAATATCGCGACCGGGAATCGAAACGCATACACCGCCGTCTATCGCGTATGTGGCTCGTTCCGCGCCGCATACGCAATGCTTCAATTGAGTTGTTCGACCAAACCTTGAATCTTATCGACAATGGCGTTGACTATATGAACAACAACATCGAGGACACATGGATACCTGGTAAGCCTTACAACATGATGGCAGCTTCGCTGCTGGCCAACGAAATTGAAACGATGCTGTCTGAGAAACGCATTGCCCACATTCAGGAACGCGCCATGGCGATGCTGACCGACGAAAACTCCGACAAATCCGACAAAGCAGTCTTCGTGATAATCACTGCAATGTGCATGGCTCGCCTGCGCAAGTTCGACCAAGCACAGCAATTGCTCGACAATACCGAGGTGTTGCACGGAACGGAACTGCTTCTGCTCCGCATTAACATTATCATCCGACTGATGAAGCACAACACTTCCGACGAAACGCTCAAGCAGATTGAAAAACTGAAAAGCTATTTCATCGGTTCCAACGCCACTTTTATGATACGCTTGATTTACGAGCAATATCTGCTCACCTATAAACTTCAGCGACACGACATCTCATATCTCGACCAGGCATTGGCCAACATGGAAGAAATATTGGCATCGAGAGAAAACGATGAGCGCGGCAACATCATTTCGGCAATGGCGCGCTGGTTCAAAATCGTCGGGTTCGACACCGTCGCAGCAAAAATGTATATTGCAGCGGCAAAGGCCTACGATAACATTGCCGACAAGGCTTTTATGCTTGAATTGGCGGCTGAATGTCTGTATAAAACATATCATCACGACTACGCCACTGCTTCATCGCTATATGCCCAAGCGGCTGAACTCTACCATGAGGCCGGCAACACCTCTGCATGGATTAAATGCCACTACCGCTCGGCCCTGGCGCTGTACTACAACAAGGAGTACGCCTCTGTTATAGAACGATGCCGGGAAGCCTCCGATGACAACACGATAAAGGAATCGAACATGCTGACCAACTTCCTCAACATCGAGGCAATGGCCTATCAAGCTGCCATAACCGACAACTGCGGCATAGAGCCGGCCGAGGCAATGGCTCAGGCGATGGCTCTCTACCAACGCACAATCGAGATTGAGCCCGAAGACTCGGCTCTGGTGGCCAATCTGCTGTCGCTAATCACTGATAACCTGGAACTGGCATCCGACGAGCAGATTGCCATGGCTCTGAAATATTGCGACGAGCACCCGGATCTTGCAATTATCCATTACACCCGATACCGGATTTTCACGCTTCAAAACCGATTCGACGAGGCCATCGACGAAGCTCTGGAACTGCAGGAGAATCCTCTTGACAACCGCTCAGTTTCAAAAGTCACTATCAGCGTGATGTGCATGTACAGCAACCAGCCCAAACGCCGAATAGAAGGCATTAAAAATGTGTTGAGCGAATTTAACTACGAACTCAATATAACAAAGTCGCACGAGGATATCATGCAATTAATCGGCAACATTGTCCCAATATTCAAGAGCAAAGCCATGTCGGAATATATCGACACAATCTCACCTGCCGACAACATCGATGTCCTGCTGGCACTTTTCTGCGCTGCCGAACACGAAGAGGTACACGAAGATGCCGATGCCGGCTATGAATTCATCACCGAATATATCGCAGCCCACGCTATCGCCGACGAGGATGCCGGCTTCGATTTCGCCAAAGAGGCTGTTCGGCTCACATATCTGCGGAAAATGTTTGCCGGCGAATCTATTACCGCCAGCAGCCTGCTCACCAGCACCATCCACCTGCTCAACGATGCCATAAACGGCTACTACAAAATAGCGGCCCCCATCAACTGCATTGCCGATGCCTGCGACCATACCGATTCGTCGATTGTAAAGGAATCGGACGAAGTGATAGCCGAGGCTGCAGCAAAAGCCACTGAGGCATACCTCGCACGATTCGACGACACAGCCGAGGCATTTGTCGGCATTGTCGATGCCCTGCAGGAAATCAACAGCAACATTTCGGTGATAATGATAGAGCATCTGGCACCCTACATAGCTAAATACGGCGATGCCATTTACAGTCAACTCGATTCCGACGAAGGCAAAGAAGTAACCGTGGCCCAATCCATCACCCAGTACTTATTCTATCAATCATCGGAGTATCCGTCAAAGTATATTGCCTCAATCTACCGCAAATGCGGGCTCACACCACTCGAGAAGCCCGTACACGAAGACTACGCCACACCCGAGGTGGTATTGCGCAAAATCGAGGCATTCCGAAACAGCTGTCTGGGCGAAGAGGATATCGAATCCATTATATGGGATGCGGCCAACGATATGGCCGATTATCCTCAATTCGAAATGGCAATTACCATTTGCGACTACTATTACGACATTGCTGCCGCCAACGATTATGAGCAACAGCAAATGTGGGCCTTAATACTTAAGGCTTACTGCCTTGCAATGCTGGGCCGAACCGATGAAGCTACAGCACTCGGCTGCGAGATTCGCGAAAAATTTAGCGACGCAATGTATGAACGCGATTTCATAACCACTGCACTTACACTTGTGGTCGGTGGCAAGGTTATAGAAGCCTTGGAAATTGTTGATGCTGGTATAGAAACCATCGGACGCGGCGGAAAATATAACAGCTATCTATTTGATTTCGACGTCATCCGCGCCATTGCCTATGCCAAGCAGGGGCTGATGGCTGATGCCGAATGTATCTTCGGCCAGGCAATGCAGGATAAGGTCGGAATGGACGAGTTTGATATGTTAATCGACGATTCGGAGGATGTCATCGAAAGCAAAGCCGAAAATTCATGGAAAAAGTGTGAACTGTACATTGCACTCTACCATATTGCCGTAGCTGCTTACCACACTGCCCACAACAACCTCGAAAAGGCAGTGGCAGCCGCTAACGAGGCCCTCACGCTCATCAAGCCATGGCCCGTACCGCTGTGCCATGTGGAATATGCCAAGGTGGCCAAGGCGCTCGCCGACAAGGGTGCGACCATTGCCACCACAGAGTGCCCGCCACCACCTCAGCCCTAACCCCATAAACTACGCTTTGGCACCATAAATATACAATTTGCATAATTCGTTAATAACAAACGAATTATGCAAATATTTTAGCTCTAAACTGCACAAAAACCGGAAGTTTTTCAGCCGCCTGGCATCATTCCTATTCCAGCGATTCGGTAGTGGCATTGTTCCTGACATCGTAGTCGACTATATAGTATGTTTCGCCTCCAAATTCGATGGTGTCGCAACCACTGTCCCCAATTCTTACGGCATCTCAGCCATCAGAGGCCGATCCTCGTGCCAATAGTAATCGTCGTAATCAAATGTTTCTTCTGCCTCTACATTGTTAGCTGGATAATAATTGATTTTGTAGCGGTTTGCCTTTACGCATTCCTCCATATTGGAAATGAATGTCATAACATTGTTCTCGTTAATGATTGTCAATGCATATTAGAAATAAGTGTTTCAGAAATACATCGACAAAATAAGTGCCTGCAAGTACCAAAACCAAGCACATCAATCCCAACAATACATAAAGCCCACAAAAAAAGCCTGCAGGAGCTGTTGGCTCGCTTGCAGGCTGATGATTATAACGTACGAATTATTTTCCGAGGGTGAACGTGCGCGATGCAATGCGGAAATTGTCGGCGAAGAGTTCCACGCGGTAATCGCCGGCAGTGAGGGTGGTGTTGATGTTCCAATAGATTTTTATGCCGGCAATTTCCTCGCCGGTGTATTCTATTGTCTTGCGCTCGGTGTAAGGGAGCTTTGAGCCTTCAAACTCAAACGAGCCATTTCCGCCCAGCAACGAGCCTTCGGGGTTGGTGATGCGCATGTAGATGGTCTTCTCGCCCACCGGGGTTGAGTTATTCTGCGGCAGGGTGAATTCCACCAGCAGCTGCTTGGCCTTCTTGAGTTTCTTCTCCACCTTTCCGGAGCTCTTAATCGAGGTGAGCGACAGACCGGTTACGTTAAGTTTCTCGGCAAGTGTCATTCGCTCCGAGAGTTCTTCGTTGGCTTTCGACACTTCGTTAACTTTCGAACTGAGACGCTTGTTCTGGTCCTTGATTTCCTTATTCTCGGCGCGCAGACCGGCATTTTCCTTGTTGAGGGTGTCGATTTGCTCCACATAGTGGCGGAGAATGTTCTTGAGGGTAGCAATCTCGTTTTTAAGTTCCTTTATACGCTTCTCGCTGGTAATCTTCTGGGTCTTGAGTTCGGTGAGAAGTTTCTCCACCTTATCCTTTGCCTCGCCATACTTGATAATGAGCGAATCGTTTGACAGAAACTTGGTTTGGGTTTCATAATTCTGGAATTCGGTGCTCAGTTGGTCGTACTCGCCGGCAAGGCTAAGTTGCTCATTGGCAAGCTGTAGCATCTCGTTCTGTTTTTTCACCTGGGCCATTTCAGTCTGAGTGTAGATACTGAACACCACCAAGGCCAGCACCAGCGCAGCAACTACGGCAGCACCGACATATATGTATTTTCTGTTTTCTGCTGTAATCTTCATTGTTTCAGTTATGATTTCAAGCTGCAAAGTAAGCGAAAATTATTGAGATTGTCAATACCAAAAGCCCTATCGCATCGACATAACTCCGCATTCCTGAAGTATCTCGGCCAGAGGGGCGGTCCAGTCGGCATTGGTGGCCACGTGGAGGCCTCTGATGCCCACCGCTTCGGCGGCACGGATGTTCTTGGCGCTATCGTCGATAAAGATACATTCCTCGGGGCGCATTCCGTCGGTGCGCAATGCGTAGGTGAAGAAATCGCTGTTAGGTTTGTAGAGCTTCATTTCGTAGCTGCAGAATAGAGAGTCGAAATAGTCGGAAATCGGCTTTCCGGCAGCGCTGAAACGGCTGCTGCTAGTGTATTCCATTATGAACGGATTGGTGTTAGTGAGCAGGCTCAGGTGGTAGTGCCGGCGCAATTCGGTGAGGCGGTCGAGACGAGACTGCTCCACCCCCTTGATGAAACCAAGCCAGCAATGCATAGCCTCGTCGTGCGACACACTCCCGCGGCCGGCCACTCGCGCCATTTGGCGGCAAAACTCGTCGGCACCGATGCGTCCGGTCTCAACATCGAGGAAAAACTCCTTCTGGCCGTATTCGCCCATGTAGATGTCAGGATCGATGCCTGCCTGGCGGAATCGGCGGAAAGCCTCGGCTGTGTCCTGCAGGAATATCACACCGCCCATGTCAAACAAAATGTTCTTTATCATAGCATTTACCACTATTTCTCAATACTAATAACGAATATATATCCAATAAATTTTATTGGGCCTAAAATGCATATTTTCGGGCGGCGGTTATTGGCTGCCGAGAATCAGCAACACAAGGCCGAGGATGAGCACCGACAGGTCGATGAGTTTGAGCCGGATGTTCTTCTCGCGCAGCACTGCCACGCCATATAGAAACGACACCAGCACGCTGCCGCGGCGTATCATCGATATTACCGAAATCATGGCATCGTCGCATGAGAGCGAATAGAAGTATGCCACATCGGCACAGGTAAGGAATATCGATATCAGGGGTATAGTCCAGCGGAAGCGGAACGGAGTGGTATCGTGCTCCGGAACAATCCGCTTGATTATCAGCACCGTGATGCCCATAATCACACACTGGTAGGCTGTATACCATGCCTGCACCTGCAGCGGCTGGTAAAGGCGGAGCAGATATTTGTCGTAAAGACCGCTGATGGCCCCCATGAGCATCGACAGGATTGCCAGCCACAGCCATCGGTTATGGCGTGCGCTGATTCCCTCTTTCTTTCCCAGACGGCTCACCAGATATAGCGAGGTGAGGCCGAGAATCACACCACCCCATTGCATCAGGTTGAGGCGCTCGCCGAATATCAGCAACGCACCTATGAGCACCATCACCGGGCGAGTGGCATTGATAGGGCCTGCTATGGTGAGCGGCAAGTGCTTGATGCTGAAATAGCCGAGAATCCACGACGACAGCACGATGAACGACTTGAGCAAGATGAGCATATGGGCGTGCAGGGAGCCGTCGAATATGGTGTTGCCCCTCACAAGGTCGACGATAGCTGTCGGGCTCATCAGCAAGGCGCAGAACAGGGTGTTGAGGAAAAGCACTGTGAGCACATTGTTTCCCACAAGCGATTCCTTTTTCGATATATCGTACAGTCCGAGAAGCACCGAACTGACTACTGCAAGCAAAATCCACATAGCAATTATTCTATCTTATTGGTTACGGGAAAGTTCTTTGATATGACCCACGCAACGGGGAATCTCGTTGCGATAGTGGGTAACATATATTAGTGCCACCGAGGGGTCGGACATGCGACGCTCTATTACCTGGGCCACGATGCGCTTGCGCTCAGCGTCGAGGCCATGCAGCGGCTCGTCGAGGATAATCAGCGAGGCATTCTTCATGAAGGTGCGAGCCAGCAGAGCCAGCCGCTGCTCGCCGCTCGAGAGCGTCGGGAACCGGCGATTGGCAAGGTGGGCAATGCCAAGGGTGGCAAGCCACTTCATTGCCAGCGCATTAGCTTCAGCCGCCGGAGTGCGGTAGCATCCCACATAGTCGCTCAGCCCCGAAGCCACCACCCGCAGCACACTCTCATCGTTGTTGAAGTAGAGATGCATCTCGGGCGAAATGTAGGCAATTCGGCGCTTGATGTCCCAGATGCTTTCGCCGGTACCGCGTCGATGGCCAAACAGGGTGATATCGTTGCGGTAGCCTTGCGGATTATCGGCATATATCAAGCTAAGGAGCGTACTTTTGCCCGAGCCGTTACGCCCGAGCAATGCCCAGCGCTCGCCGGGAGCTATCTGCCAGTCGACATGCTCAAGGATTGTTCGGCCGGAGTAAGCCACGCGGCAATGTTTCAGCTCCACCACGTTGCCTACAACAGGTTCCAGCCTGGCATATTCTGGCATCTGCGCTATGTCGGCATCGACGGCAAACAGCGATAGGAATTCCTCGCGCACAGCTTCCACACTCCCGCTCACGTCAACCGACGGCATTATAGATAGGTGATGCATAGGCACCACCACATCGGTGAACAGTGGCATATCGTCAGGATTGCACAGCAACAGCATCACAGCAGTTCCGCCGGCAGCTATCTGCGAAATGAGCGAGTTGAGCAAGCCACGCGACGGTTCGTCAAGGCCAATGTAAGGATTGTCGAGAATCAGCAGGTCGGGAGTTTCGTCGAGCATCCCGGCAATGAGGAATTTGCGGAGTTCGCCGCTGGAGAGGTAGTTGATTCGCTTGTCGGCAATGTCGTTGAGTTCGAGTGCACTGCAAAGGCTTTGCCAGTGCTGAGGGTTCCATCGGCGAGCCACCACATCGGCCACAGTTGGCACATCGTCGTTGGCAGTGGCCTCGAACCGCTGTTGATAATATCCGCCGGTGCTACCGGTGAGCGAATGGATGTCGGAGAATTCGATGCGTCGCACCACGGTGGCATTACGATCGCCCTCAATGCGGTTCATGGCAATATTCCATCCCCGCTCGAGAATCATTGCCAATGTGGATTTGCCCGAGCCGTTCGGACCCAGCACAGCATATACTTTTCCTCGCTCGATTACCAATCCGGCAGGATTGGCCAACGTGACCCCGATGTATTGAAGCGTAGGGCTCACAGCCGACAACAGAATGCTCATTTCCCTTTCTAAATTTGGCGCAAAAGTAGTGATTTTTATAATTATTTTTCCATCTATGTGGCAAAATTGCCGTTTTCAATGCTAATTTTGCACCATAATTTATGAGTTGTACAGATAATAACACCACCATCAGTCATGCCGCGGCAGCCACCGCGGCCGACGGTGAGTTGCATTTCAGCGATTTCACCCTCGACACAATACCTTTGGTGACTCCCTACCTGCCTCTGTTCCGCAGCAACACCTGCGACATGACTCTGGGCGGCATATACATGTGGATTGACTATTTCAGATATCGCTACTGCATACTCAACGATACATTATTTATAATAGGCCGCGAAGAGGACCATCGGCTGAAACCGGCATTCTCGGTACCATTAGGACGCATGAGCATTGCCGACAGCCTACCGCTGATGCGCCGCTATGCCCTCAGCCACGGATTTGCACTCACCTTCTCGGCTGTGCCCGAGGCATACCTCAACGAGTTCCGCGCTCTAACACCAAAAACGATAACCGAAATCAAAGGATGGAGCGACTATGTGTATTCAGCCGAGGCGTTCGCCACATTTGCCGGCAAGAAGATGAACAAGAAGCGCAACCAGCTGCACAAGTTCGAGGCGCAGCACCCCGAGGCCATCACCGAGGCCATCACCAAGGCCAACCACAACGATGTGGTGCAATTCTATCACCGGCTTGCCTCCACGGTGAAAGACGAGCCGCTCGCTCGATACGAATATCGCCAAGTGGGCCGAATACTCGACAATTTGGAGCATTTCCCCTTTATTTCGCAAGTGCTGAAGGCCGACGGACAAGTGGTGGGATTCTCAATAGCCGAGATTGTTAACCATACGCTTCACGCCCACATTGAGAAGGTTGACCATACATATTCAGGTGCCACCGAATATCTGAATCGCGCGCTTATGAACCATGCGCTCGCTATCGAGCCGCGACTGCGATTCGAAAACCGGCAGGACGATGCCGGCGACGCCGGGCTGCGCCAATCGAAAATGTCGTACAACCCCATTGCCTTGCTGGCTAAATACGATGTGGAATTCTAACGCAAGAATATGAAACGGCTGATAGTGATAACCGGGCCTACGGGCATAGGAAAGACCAATGTGGCAATCGAGATTGCCCGTCGGCTTGGCACCGAGATTGTGTCAGCCGACTCTCGGCAGATTTACCGCGACATTCCCATCGGCACGGCAGCCCCCGATGCCGAGCAGCTGGCCATGGTGCGCCATCACTTTGTGGGCACACTGGGCCTCGACGAATATTTCAGCGCAGCACAATACGAGGCCGAGGCGCTCAAGGTGATTGCCGACCTGCATACCTGCCACGACGACGTGGTGATGTGCGGTGGCTCGATGATGTATGTCGACGCCGTGTGCCGCGGCATCGACGACATTCCCACCATTTCGCCCGAAATCCGTAACCATCTTATGGAACGCTACGAGCGCGACGGCATCGAATCGCTCCGCATCAGCCTGCTCGGATACGACCCCGAATACTATCGCATGGTCGATCTCAACAACCATCGGCGCATTATCCACGCGCTCGAAATATGTCTGCAGGCTGCTGTGCCCTACTCGTCGCTGCGCACTGGTGAAGCCAAGAAAAGGCCGTTCGAAATTGTAAAGATTGCACTCAACATGCCGCGCGAGCAGCTTTTCGACCGCATTAACCGCCGCGTGGACGCCATGATGCTCGAGGGCCTGGAACAGGAAGCGCGAAAAGTGTATCCACTACGACATCTCAACTCACTTAATACCGTGGGATTCAAGGAGATGTTTGCATATTTCGACGGAACACTCAGCCGCGACACAGCCATCGAACGGATAAAGAAAAACACACGGGTATATGCCAAGAAGCAGCTCACCTGGTTTGCCAAGGATTCGCAGATAATATGGTGCGAGCCCTCGGCCGATGCCGTGGCATCAATAATCAAACTGTAGTTATGATTTTTTAACTATTTGTATACTTATATAAGAATCCCCCCGTTTTGTCGGAAAAATCCAGCGGATTATGGATTTTACGCGGCTACATTCTATCAGCAAATCAAGCTCTATTATTTTATATTATAATTCTAACGCCTAATAAATTTCACATTTGTCATTAAAATGAATAATTTTGTAGTTAATTAAAACTGTTTAGTCAGTCGTGTGCCTATCACAGCGACAATTATTTGTTCATTATTACCAATAACAAACCGAAAGTCGATAACAAATAACTAATAAATTAACATAATATGAGAAAAAACTACTTCTTTTCTGTGCTGTTAATGCTCTGCATGACAGCTTTTGTTGCTAAAGCCGACTATACCGTAAAGGTAAACATCGACGATGCTTCGCGCGTTGCACTCCAGGTAAGCTATGTCGACCAGGAGATTCAAACCGGTGAAAACACTTTCACCGTAGGTGAATATGGCTCGATTAACATTACTGCCACCGACGGCAACTTTCTTAAAAGCGTTACTCGCAAAGTTGAAGATACTGAAACCTCGGAATACATCAGCAGCCTCACTCGTTGCAATGTATACATCTCGGCCGACTGCGAAATCAACGTAACCTCGGTAAACGCCGACGAGATGCGCACCGGCTCCATTACCGTGACAGTTGACAAGGCTGAAAACGTACAGCTTATGCGCGGCTACACCTACACCTACGTCACCCTTAATGACGGCGAAAACGTGGTGAAATTCATCCCCAACCAGGAGAACCAGATGCAACTTTTATCAACCAACTCAAAACCTTTCTATAAGGTTACCAAAAATGGTGAAACCGAGATAACTGCTTCGGGCTCATACTATTACCTTGACGTTACCGACGGCGACACTTACGAGGTTACCACTGAGTTCCCCGACGTCGATGTCCCCGTTCTCTTCACTTATGCAAACGAAGAATCGAGAGGCGCCATCACCGGCGTGGTTGTAAATGAGAACGCTCTTGAAGAACTGGCCGACTCCATTTCAGTGAAGGCCGGAAGTAGCCTGAGCATATACTTCGATGCCAGCAACTACAAAGTAAACTCTTTCAAGGAAAACAACAACTCACCTTACGTGTCCTCATCCTATACCACCACCATCACCGACACAACCACTTTCTACCTCGATGCCCAAAAGTACGCTACTTTCAAAGGCACTCTCGTGCTCGACAACCCCGACAATGTTACTGTTTATCGCGGCCAGAGCTATAACAGAGACATTATCACAGGTCTTGTTGCAGGAGAAAACGAGATTGAGGTATCGGAAACCAACAAGTCCATTGCCATCCAAGCCAGCTCTGGATGCTACATCACTTCGGTTACCGACAACATGAATGTTGACGGTGAAGGCAATCCTATTGCCTACACTGCCGACTACAATGGCTGCTACAATGTGGAAGTGAAAGACGGCATCGTTATCACAGTTGTTTCCGGTGCTATCGACCGCAACCAGACTGCAATAGTATATGTCGACGACAAATCTGCCGCCGTTCACTATTTCTCATTCATCCGAACCGACCGCAGCGAAGTTTCGATCGAAACCGGTTACAACGAAGTGAAGTTCTACGACGGTGACAACCCATTCCAATTCGGTTGGTATGGTTCCCCGGTGAACAACATCTTCCAGAATGGCGTTGCAGTGGAACCTCAATACAGTGGCGGTAGCACTTACGTAGTCACTTTGGCCGATGGCGACGTAGTGAAACTCTACCTTGCTGCCAACCCGGTTAACTATAACGTTACATTCACTGCCACTGAAGATGCTCTTTCGAAAGTTGACGTTATCCGCGACCGCATTGTTGCCGTTACCAACCCGGCTGAAGGATTCTCTGTTACCAACGGCACCGAAGTGGCAATCGTTCCTAATGACACTGAGGCTGAACTCACCATATCGGTCAACGACACAGAAATTGGAGTTGGCGAAGACGGCAACTATACATTTATAGTTAATGCCGACAGCAATGTGGCCATTTCTCTTCCGTCAACAGGCATCGAAGGTGTGAACGTCGATGCACAGGCCAACGGCAATGTATACAACACTCAAGGTGTACTGGTAATGAAGAATGCCGATGCTGCCAAGGTTAACTCACTGCCGGCAGGAATCTACCTGATGAACGGAAAGAAAATCGTGGTTCGCAAATAACAGCGCGCCATGCACAATATTCTAATCTAACGCTTTCATTGCGATTGCTGGCTGGCGCTTTCGGGCGCCGGTTGGCAATTGCTTGTTTTTCAATTAATCCCAACACAGAAGTAATATGAACCGATTATTGTTGTTTGCTCTATCCATTGGATTATCGCTGAGCTGCGCTGCGCACTCATCGCTCGACCTCAAGAGCAAGGCTCTGCTGCGACAGCAACGCATGGCGATAGCCAAACCCGACAACAGCGAGTATTCGCTCAAAGTGAAACAGCTGAAGAATGCCCTCGGAGTGCCTTCCAACAATGCCCTTGGCATTATCCGCATTGCCGACGGATACTCCGACGACGATTTGCGCCAAGAAGGCGTCAATGTGCTGCGCAGCCGATACGGATTTGCATTTGTGGCAATCCCCATTGACCAAGTAGAGCGAGTGGCCGACCTTAAGAGCGTACACCGTCTGCAACTCGCACGTCCTATGAGCCAAAAACTCAAACGAGCCCGCGAAGCCACCGGTGTCGACAAGATTCATCAGGGCATCGGGCTCGAACAAGCCTACACCGGAAAAGGTGTGGTGTGTGGAATTGTCGACACCGGGCTCGACCCTAACCACCTCAATTTCAAAGACGATGAAGGCAATTCGCGCGTAGGGTTTCTTGCCTACCTCACCCAGAACCCTTATGCCACCAGCGTCGAAGATGCTGTTATCGAGAAATTTTATGACCGCTCAACTGTGGCCAACTTCACTTCCGACGACCGCTCGACATACCACGGCACCCACACAATGGGTATAATGGCCGGTGGATATCGGGGTAATGTGAAATATGCCGAGACCAATGAAGCTACCGGTGCCGTAACTGTTACATCGGGCGCAAATCCGTTCTATGGCGTGGCCTACGATGCCGACATTGCCGCAGCTTGCGGCGACCTGATGGATATGATTATTGCCTACGGCGTTGACTACATTCTGCAATATGCCAAGGACGAGAAAAAACCTTGCGTAATCAACCTGTCGCTCGGAAGCAACGACGGAGCACACGATGGACACGGAGTTATCAACCAGTTCTTCGACACCTGCGCCCAAATGGCAAATGCAATCATCTGTGTGTCGGCCGGCAACGAAGGCGACATGAAAATTGCAATGAACAAGACATTCACCGCCGACGACACCGAGCTGAAAACTTTCATAACCGGCTACGAGACCACCCTCAGCGACAATTCCACTGCCTATGCCCGCGCCGGCTCCATATACGTGTACAGCAACGACACCACCAAGTTGTCGGTGCAGGCTGTGCTCTTCAACACAGCTCGAGGAAAGGTAGCCGGACGTTATACGCTCGAGCCGACTGCCGACAATCAAGGCTACGGAAAATACTATGTGAGTTCGGCAAGCGAGCAATATACCGACGACGACATCATCGACCCGGTTTTCGGAACATATATGAGCGGATATGTTGGTCTCGGATGGGACATTTACGACGAAGATGAAGATTATCCACGATTCTACGTGCTCATCGACTATAAGGCCATCAACACCGCTGCCAATGCCAACGGCCAGTATGCCCTCGGATTCATCATCAATGGAGCTGAGGGTCAGCGCGTCGACGTATTCTGCGACGGACAGTTCTCGCAAATGGGCAACGAGCCGTATCCATCGTGGGACGATGCCTCGTTCAACGGCAGCATCAGCGACCTTGCCACCGGAAACAGCACTGTGGTGGTGGGCTCGTATAACACCACCAACGAGTGGGGCGCTACCGACGGATATTTGTATCACTCAACCTACGACCTCCCTGTGGGCGAGGTTACCCACTACTCTTCATACGGCACTCTTATCGACGGCCGAAACATGCCGTTGGTAGTGGCTCCCGGCGCTGTAATTATCTCGTCGGTTAACCACTATTACGATGCCACCGATTCCAGCGGCCTTTCGGCGCAGATTACCGACGACAGCCGCAAGGACAGCTTCGGCTGGAGTATGGGCACATCTATGGCTTCGCCGCATGTGGCCGGCGCTATCGCGCTTTGGCTCGAGGCCGATTCCACCCTCACTGTTGCCGATGTGAAAGAAATTATTGCCGAAACTGCCTTCAAGGACGAATACACCGCACTGGCCGACCCGGTTCAAGTGGGTTGCGGCAAGTTTGACGCCTATGCCGGTCTGAAGAAGGTGCTCGAGCGCAAAGCCGCCAACAGCGGCATCAGCAATGCTGCCGCCGACATCAAGTTGGTGGTGACTCCTGCCGGAAACAACGCCTTCCGTGTGCTGCTGGCCAACGCTCAAAGCATCGACGCCAAGGTGTTCAGCACCCAAGGCTTGCTCGTTAAGCAAGTTGCGGCCGAGGGCAACGAAGCCACCGTCGACGTGTCGTCGCTTCCGGCCGGATGCTACGTTATCAACGTCAACGGACGTCATTCGAAGTGTGTAATCGTAAAATAACCATACTGATAATCAAATAAACAATCCATTACAATGAATTCCATCAAGCGATTCTTATATTGCGCTTTAATGCTTGCCACACTGGCCGTGTGCCTGGCTCCAAAGGCCTATGCACAAGATGAGACTCCAATAGTCACCATCAGCACCTCGGCATATGCAACCATCGGCGCTTCAAACATGTGCACAATACTTA
>JBJEKE010000066.1:0-4890 GCA_051878475.1 Muribaculaceae bacterium
CTGTTGCTTATGCATATTCACACCAGGAACAATAACGACGAAGCATCGGCACTGCTCGATGCCGTGAACGATTATCTGTCAAGGCATCCCAAATCGGATTTTGCCGGTAGCATACGTTCCAAGAAGGCTGACATACTGGAGAAATCGGTTGTATACACTTTGCCATCGCAAGTGAGCACCCTGATGCCAATAACCGTCGACCTCAAAATCAGTAACGTCGACAAACTTGAGGTGATTCTGCTCCACTCCTATTCTAACGACAACCGAATCAATTATTCGCAATGCCGTGTCGTAGACTGCAAAACCATAACCGTAGACAAGGAATTTCCGTTCTACGAGCATCGGGAATCGGTTACCTTCACCCCTCAAGCCACTTTCGGGAAGTATTCGGTTACTGTAAAGTATCACGACAGCAAAGGCAATGTAGTCACCGACACCGATTATCTGCCTACTATGGTTGTGAGCAACATTGCACTGTTTGACATCGCATATCCTGGGCTCAGCCGCCTGTTTGCCGTCGATGCCAACTCCGGCGCTCCGCTGAAGGATGTGGATATGTCGACCTACGAGCGCAACCGTCCGAGTCAGACACGCAAAACCAACAGCGAAGGCTATATTCCGTTTAAATACCGGCCAAACCACTACAACATAGAGGTACACCCAAGCGCCGGCAATGACAGCTATCACGACAACTACCAACTTTACTTGTACTCGTACGACAGCGGCTCCGAGGGGCTCGAAATGCAGCTTCTCACCGACCTGGCTGTGTATCATCCCGGCGAGAAGGTGCAATTTGCAGGTGTATTATACAAGCGCAGCAATGGCAACCGGAAAATCAACACTGTAGCCGACACTGAATTCACGGTTATCTTAACCGATACCAACAACCAGAATGTCGACAGCATCGACATCACCACCGACTCGTTTGGCCGAATTCACGGCGAATTCTCAATACCAACCGGATTGGTGAACGGCACTTTTGCCATCAGAGCCAAGAGTAAGGAGTTGCTTGTAGGCAACAAATGGGTGGTATCAGGGAGTAAGTTTTTCGAGGTTGCCGAATACAAGGCACCAACGTTTGAAATAGTGTTTGACGGCATCAAGAACAGCTATCCGAAGAATGTAACTTCAATACCGGTGAAAGGAAAGGTTGCCACCTATTCCGGCGTGCCTTTGGCCAACCAGGAGGTGGAAATTGAACTGAGCAAATCGCAGTGGTCGTTCTTCAGAATCAACAACAGTGGCGAATTTATCGACACGCTCAAAGCCATAACCAACAACGAAGGCGAGTTCTCGATAGATGTCCCGCGCTCGGTACTTGAGGCCGAAGATGATGATGACGAGGAGCGTATATGGTTCTTCCCACGTTACATTGTAAAAGCCACAGTGACTTCGAATGCCGGCGAAACCCACGACACATCTGCATCGTTTATCATCGGCTCTTACTCGGCGCTGTCATTAATCGAAACCGGCCGTAACATCGATGCAACTCAACCGCAGATGCTTCCGGTGAAGATTGAAACCAGCGAGGAAACAATGCCAACTTGCCATTACAGCATCTCAGATGACAACGGTATGATAGTGCTCACAGGTGATTTCGTTCCGGAGTCGACAAAAATCGATTTTTCTTCGGTTCCATCGGGGAAATATACTCTTCAGGCTGCTATCGACGCTGATGCAGACAGCAAATTATCAGCCACAATAGCAGTATATCGGCCCACCGACACTTCTTGCCCCCTTGATACTGCTCTTTGGGTGCCGAGAAGAATCTACAGCCAAGGCGCCGACGGCAAGGCAAGCATACTTTATGGCTCGAGCACCGACGCTAACATATACTATATAGCTTTCTCCGAGACAAAGGTTATCAGCGAAGGCTGGATTCATCAGAAGGCCGGAAATCACCATCTCACACTCGATTTACCGGTCGACAAGCGAGAATCGTTCACAGTGAAGATGTTCTCCATCAGGAAACTGGACGAAGTAGCTGCCGCAATCACAGTTAAGCCCTACGTGGAACCCGAACGTCTCAACGTTAGCATCGAAAGTTTCCGCGATAAGGCTGTTGCCGGTGATGTGGAAAGATGGCGCATCAGCTACCGATCCAACGACGGGTCGCCGCTTCACACCGCTGCCATATTCAACATATACAACAAAGCCATCGATGCCATTGTCCAGAACAACTTCGAGCTGTTCCGTCCGTTGGCATCAATGCTCAACGTGGGCATCAACTTTCCCAGGTCGTGGGCACCATCCAATTCGGTAAACTGGATGCAGCGCATTAAGGGTGTAAAAACGGTTGAGTTTATTATCCCGGACATCGACACCTACGACCGCTTATTCTTTTCCAACTATGGCTACCGTTTCGTAGGAAGTAAGCCGATGAGGTCGATGGCAATGGTGGATAGAGCCGAGGCGATGGCAGAAGAATGTGCAGTGGAAGCCTTTATGGCAGCTCCAATGCCTATGAGCAAGAATGCAGCCATAGCTACCGGTGCCGCCGATAGCGGTTCCGACAAGCCCAACCTTGACAATGTGACGCTACGCGAAGGCATTGAGAACGTGGCTCTGTGGCTGCCAACCGTTGAATCGGATGCCGAAGGCAACATCATCGTTGAATTCAGCGTGCCGAATGCCAACACTACCTGGATGATGCGCAGCACTGCATTCACCCGCGATTTTCTGGTCGACAACATGAGCCGCGAGATTGTGGTGGGCAAGCCACTGATGGTGCAGCCAAATATGCCGCGATTCGTTCGCCAAGGCGACAAGGCCACCTTCAACGCTGTGGTTATCAACGCTGACGACACAGTGCAACAGGCTATGGCTCTGATTGAAATTTTCGACCCAACCACTAAAAAGGTGTTTGCAAGTCAAAATTACGACCTAATGCTCGATGCCAACGAACAGCGAGCATGCAACATGGAATTTGCCATACCCGACGGAATTACCAACATCGGCTACCGCATTAAGGCAGCCTCAAGCAATTTCTCCGACGGCGAGCAATGCATAGTTCCGGTGCACACCACAGTATCGCCCATAATCGAATCGCAATCGTTCTATATCAACCCGGCCCAGGCCTCACACTCGGTTAATCTCACCGGCATTCCCTCTGATGCAAAAGTGTCGCTCATCTATTGCGACAACCCTGCTTGGACATGCATCACAGCGCTGCCATCAATGTTCAGCACATCGTGGGTAACCGCGCCGTCGATGGTCCACACGTTGTTTGCCATCTACTCGGCAACCGGCATTGTTGACTCCAACCCCGACATCAAGAACTCCATTGAATACTGGAAACAGAACCCCGACAATACCGAACTTGTGTCGCCACTTCAGAAAAACGACGACTTGAAGCAGCTCGACATTGCCCACACCCCATGGCTCAGGGAATCGGAACGCCAGACACTGCGTATGCAAAACATAGTCAAGCTTGCCGATGCCGATTATACCAAGGGCATAAAGGACGAAGCCATAAAGGCCCTAAAAGCACTACAGAATTCAGATGGCGGATGGAAATGGTATACCAAATGCGAAAAATCGTCATATTGGGTAAGCATGGAGGTGCTCGAGTTAATTGGCACACTCAAACAATTGGGTTACTATGCCGACGACGACATAATTGGTCCTATGACCGCCAAGGCCATTGCATACATCGACCGCGAGGTGGTGCGCCTGTATAACGAACAGCGCGACAAACGCGACTATAACATCTTCTGCCAATTTGCCTACGTACGCACATTGTTTGCCGACATTCCTATGTCGAGCACTCTGCAGGAACTCGTCAACCGAGCCTACTCAATAATGGCCAATGACTGGAAAAAGTGCTCGCTGGCCCAGAAGAGTTTTATTGCTGAACTTATGTGTCGCATCGACCGCAAGAATGTGGCTGCCGAAATTGTAGAATCGATTAAGCAGTTTGCCATCACCACTGCCGACAAAGGCACATACTGGGACAACGTCGACTTCTCGTGGCGCGGTTATGCCGATGTTTCGACCACTGCCCGCCTGCTCAAGGCCATCGATGCAATCAACCCTGCCGACCCAATCATCGACAGCGTGCGCCAATGGATGGTGCTCGAAAAGCAGACCAACGACTGGGGCAATATGAGTATGGCTCCGTACGCCATCTCAGCTCTCCTCAACACCGGCACCAAGTGGAGCGAAGCGACCGGCGATGTAGTCATTACTATTGGTGACACTACGATAGATTTGAGCGAAGCCGAACGCCACAGCGGATACATCGTGAAGGAAATCAGCACCCCGGCCGATGGCACTACGCTTTCGGTAAGCCGCAACGGCAAATCGCCCGCTTTCGGCGCCGTAATGGCAAAGTTCAGCGCTCCAATGAAACAAATCAAGGCCAAGAAAGACGACGGCATCGAAATAAGCAAAGCTGTATACACCCTCGAAGGACGCCGGCTTAAAGACGGAGCGCCTCTCAACGTGGGCGACCGCGTGAGAGTAATGCTCACCGTGAAATCGAAGCAGCCGATGGAGTTTGTTACCATTACCGATGAACGCTGCGCAACCATGGAGCCAGCCGACCAGCTCTCCGACTATGTTTATCGCGATGGCATCTGGATGTACCAAGAAACCAAGAACGCCGACACAAACCTGTTTATCGGCTATCTGCCAAAAGGCACCCACTGCCTGTATTACGATGTGGTTATAACCTCATCGGGCACCTACACTATAGGCAAGACAGCAATACAGTGCCAGTATGCGCCACAATTCACAGCCCACTCGGCGGGCGGCGAAGTCAAGGTAGACTAACCCCGGTCTTGACACTCAAATCGAAAGCGCATCTCTGCCATTTAAACAGAGATGCGCTAATCCGTTTAATATCAACCGGTAACAGTTCCAATGCCATATCCTCATTAATTTCCTCTG
>JBJEKE010000067.1:0-4825 GCA_051878475.1 Muribaculaceae bacterium
GGTTTTTATACCGGATTATTTATTAACCTCAAACTTCAATAAACACAGTAACCGAAATGACTCATATCGTGGTATATTGCTCATCGGCATCGGGGCTCGAAGCCCGATACACCGACACCGCCGTGGCCACCGGCCGCATCATCGGCTCAACGGGCTGTGCCTTGCTGTATGGCGGAGTCAATGCCGGAATGATGCACATAACAGCCCAAAGCGCAGCCGACAACGGCGCAGCCGAGATTATCGGGGTAATACCCGAAGTGTTTGCCCACCGCGCCGACCCACTGCTCACCGTGAGCAAGCTCACCCGCGACCTTGCCGAGCGCAAGCAGGTGATGATCGACGACGGCGACATTTTCGTGGTGCTGCCGGGCGGAATCGGCACCATCGACGAATGGATTAGCACCCTGTCGCACTTCAAAGTGGTTCGCGAACAGCATCGTCACATTGTGGTGGTGAACATCGACGGTGCATTCGACGCCCAGCTGAGCCAGCTCGCCGTCACCGCCGAATCGGCGTTTACTGCCTCGAGCGACTACATGGACCGCATGAGTGTGGTGACCGACATCGACCAACTCGAAAAAGTATTAACCGAACGCATACACAGTTATGAAAAAGAGTAACGTTTACACCATGACCGGCGACGCCGGAACCACATCGCTCGTTGGCGGACAGCGAGTGAGCAAGGCCGACGTGCGCCTGGAATCGTACGGAACCATCGACGAGCTCAACTCGTTCATCGGGCTGCTTGCCTCACAACCGGGACTGCCGACCGACGTAACCGACACGCTGCACTTCGTGCAGAACAAACTGTTCAATGTGGGCGCCTATCTGGCCACTGACAATTCCGACACCGGCAACATGACAGTGTCGGGCCTTGGCGATGCCGACATAAAGCGCATAGAGCACAACATCGACCTGCTCGACAACCAAGTGCCGCCGCTGTGCCGATTTCTGCTGCCGGGAGGATGCCAGGCCGCTTCACAGGCCCACGTGTGCCGCAGCGTGGCACGCCGCGCCGAACGCCGCATTATAGCCCTGGCGCAGAGCGCACAAGTGTCGGCCACCGTGGTGGCATTCGTCAACCGCCTGAGCGATTACTTCTTCGTGTTGGCACGTTTTTTGAATGCTTCAGCTGGTGCCGATGAAATTTTCTGGCAAAAAGATTGATTATAATAAAATATAGCGTATTTTTGCGCAAAAATTGAATTTACTCTAATCTTAATAGAATTATGTACTGGACACTTGAATTAGCTTCAAAACTTGAAGACGCTCCTTGGCCTGCTACTAAAGAGGAACTTATCGATTATGCGATGCGCTCGGGAGCACCGCTCGAAGTGATTGAGAACTTACAGGAAATGGAAGACGAAGGCGACACCTATGAATGCATAGAGGACATCTGGCCCGACTATCCCAGCAAAGAAGACTTCTTCTTCAACGAGGAGGAATACTAATAACCTGCGGATAGGTTAAATAATTAAATATCAGCGCGATAAACAATGAAAATTTGTTTGTCGCGCTGGTGTTTTATGGTATTTATGGTACGGTTTGAAAAGAAAGGCTATAGAAGCGAAAATTGCTTTATTTTATTGGGAGAATAGACGGTTATCGTTATTTTTGCGTAATAATGCAGAGAATATCACTGTTATAATGTTGGACTTATATGAAGAGATTAGATACATACCCGGCAAAACCATTTGTAAAGTGGGTTGGAGGGAAGACTCAACTCCTTGAGGATATAAAAAAAACTCTACCTCAAGATTTATCACATAGGGAAGAAATGACCTATGTTGAGCCATTTGTTGGAGGGGGAGCTGTGTTGTTTTGGATTTTGCAAGAATACCCTAACATAACACGGGCTATAATCAATGACATAAATGCAGAGTTAATCTGCACATATCGTGTAATAAAGTCTGATGTTGAAAATTTGATTGTTGAACTGACGCGGATCCAATCCGAGTATCTTGCTCTTGATGAAGCTGCTAGGAAAAATTATTATTTGTCGCAACGAGAACACTTTAACGAAGGAAATAACTCAGAAATAGAAACAGCGGCTTTATTTATCTTTCTGAACCGCACATGCTTCAATGGTCTGTATCGTGTAAATTCCAAGGGAAAGTTCAATGTTCCGCATGGGAGATATACGAATCCAAAAATTTGCGATGAAGAGACATTAAGAGCGGATTCTGCTATTCTACAACGAGTTGAGATTCTTTGTGGTGATTTTGCTCAAACAGGTAAATATGCAGATGATAATGTCTTATATTATTTTGATCCTCCTTATCGTCCTTTAACAGAGACTTCTGCATTTACTTCTTATGCGAAAGATGGTTTTGATGACGCTGAACAGACACGCTTACGTGATTTTTGCGAGCGGATAGCAACACGCAAATCTTTATTTGTGGCAAGTAATTCAGACCCTCAAAATGTAGATAATGGAGATAATTTCTTTGATCTTCTTTATAAGATGTTCTCTATTAAACGTGTATCTGCTGCAAGGATGATAAATTCAAAGGGAAATGGACGTGGTGCTATTTCCGAAATAATGATTTCCAATGTTGCCAATGCTTACTGATATGAGAAACTTTGATACTTGGCTAGCTGGTTTCAGACCTTCTATTGCCGATTATAAGTATTACATTGATTTCGAGAAGGTTTTCAATAATGTGGAAGCTATTAAAATTCCACTCAATATCTTGAATTCGCTTATTGGCTCCAAGAATATAGAAGATGATTTCCGAAAGATTTTGGAACAATATCCAGAAACTCTAAGATGTATTCCTATTCTTTTAGCCAAGCGTGAGCTTGATATTATGGCTATGGATGAAGAGGGGCAGATTGATTTTCATTTTGACAAACCAAATTGCACAAATGAAGATTATGTCAAATTCATGCGAAAGACTGGACTTTTTGATTTGATGGAGAATCATATTGTCAACAACCTTGTAGATTATGTAACCGGTATAGAAACGGGACTTGACTCCAATGGGCGCAAGAATCGTGGCGGGCATCTTATGGAGAATCTTGTGGAGAATTTTCTTTGCAAAGCTGGACTCATCAAAGGTGTTGACTATTTCAAGGAGATGTATATCCATGAAATAGAAGCTAAATGGGGAATCGACTTGTCTTCAATTTCCAATAATGGTGGTGCAGAGAAAAGGTTTGACTTTGTCGTAAAGGGTGAAAATACCATTTATGGAATAGAGACAAACTTTTATACAAGCAGTGGTTCCAAATTGAATGAAACGGCACGTAGCTACAAAACCATTACCATGGAGACCAAAGATTTGGAATATTTCAAATTTGTTTGGTTTACTGATGGTTGTGGTTGGCGCAGTGCAAAGAATAATCTGAAAGAAACATTTGATGTTTTGGAGCATCTGTACAATATTGCGGACCTTGAAAATGGAATAATTTCAAAAGCACTTATTTAATGCCAACTGCCTACTATAAATCAGATAACAAGGATTTTACCCTTTTGAAAGGAGATTGTATCGAACTGTTGAATTCATTTGATTTTAAGTTCGATATGATTTTTGCTGACCCTCCTTATCATCTTTCCAATGGAGGAATCAGTGTTCAAAGCGGTAAAATGGTATCTGTCAATAAGGGCGATTGGGACAAATCCAATGGATATGAGGAAGATTACCTGTTTGATAAATCTTGGATTTCTGCTTGCCGGAATAAACTGAAATCTAATGGAACAATTTGGATAAGCGGGACTTATCATAATATTTTTTCAGTGGCCCGATGTCTGACAGAATTGGGTTTCAAAATATTGAACTGCATTACATGGGAGAAAACAAATCCACCACCAAATCTGTCCTGTAAATATTTTACTCACTCGGCAGAATATATTCTTTGGGCGCGTAAGGAACAAAAAGTGCCTCATTATTTCAACTATGAATTAATGAAGATAATAAATGGTGGTACTCAAATGCGTGATGTCTGGAGACTGCCAGCAATTGCCCCGTGGGAAAAATCGTGTGGGAAGCACCCTACACAAAAGCCACTATGTGTCCTTTCTCGAATCATTCAGGCATCGACACTTCCTGGCGCATGGATTTTAGACCCATTCACAGGTAGTGCTACAACCGGTATAGCAGCTACTCTATTGGGCAGACGCTTCCTTGGTATTGACCAAAACGAAGAGTTCTTGGAAATGAGCAAAGCACGTCGTGAAGAAATTAATGATACCTCAAAACGTACTTTGTATTTGGAGAAACTTCAAAAGCAAGCACAGCTATTTGAGGACAAAGAAATTCAAGTTCTCAATGAACCTCTTATAGAATACGGCCATGATTTGCCTTTCTAATATTGACGATTGGGAACAGACCTCTGGTATGTATAGGTTTTACCAAAGTTGAGATAATCCTTCGTATAGCATTGCACGTCCGCTTCTATTCCAATAAGTTACATCTTGTTCGATAAATAGCCACTTTAGGGATTTGAAAATGATTTCAACCGAATACCCTGTAGAGAATGAGTAATCTCTATATTCTAAATTGTTAATTGGTTGACAGTTGTATGTTTTATCCAAAAGTGTTTTTAGACGAGTAAATTCAATAGGGTTCTCAAGTTTTTTCTTGGTTAGATCATTTTTGATATCATCATGACTTGGACGGTTACCTGTTGAAATAGTGTTACCGTGCTTTCCATATCGAAATTGAGTATCCTCAATCCTTACCTCGAAGTCAACCCCTTTGTTTAGAGCTGTAGGTCGTTTTAGATAAATTCGTTTATCATTTTGCAGAGTTTCTACAAAATAATAATATTCCGTAACCGACTTGATCGTACCCGGCTGTTCTTTTAAAAATTCTTCAATAAG
>JBJEKE010000068.1:0-4824 GCA_051878475.1 Muribaculaceae bacterium
ACTTTTATCGATTTGTTAATTACCATCCTTCATTCTGCCAGTTCACTCCGGTGAGCGATTCCATCTTGGAGGCTTCGGAGAGAGGGATCGGGAAGAAGTGCCACTTGGCTTCGTAGTTCATCTTGCTTGGTTTAGAGCCATCGGATCCGATAAGGATTCGCTCGTAGGTTTTCTTGACGCCTTTCTTGGTGATTTGCATGCCCACGAGGAATTTTTCTTCAGGGATGTCTTCGTCGGCACGTGTCCAGCGACGGAGGTCGAAGTAACGGTGCTCTTCGTAGGCGAATTCAACGCGGCGTTCGTGACGCAGGAGCAGCCGGGCGTATTCCTTGTCGGAAGTTGCGACATCGACCGATGGATCGAAGCCGGCACGGTGGCGTATTTCGTTGATAAGCTTGAGGCCTTCCTGTATGTCGCCGGCTTCGATTGCGCATTCAGCGCAGTTGAGGATAACTTCGCCGAGGCGGAAGTATTTCCAGCGGCCGTCTTCGCCTGGGGTGCTTTTGCTTGTAGCGTAGTAAGCGAATTTTCGGGGATAGTATCCGGTGCGGGTGTTACACTGAGATGTGAAGTTCATTTCGGATAGGCCGCCGACGTAGGTCTGGATTGCTTCCTGCTTGTCTCCAATCCATATTTTGAGGCCGTCGTAGATAACGGTAGCTTCCATACGCGGGTCGCGGCCGGTGTAAGGCTTGGCGTCGTTGTATCCCGATGAGGTGTCGAAGTTAGGCTGGAGGCAAGTTTCGTCGAGGTATGGCTTTTCGAGGTGGTATATAGGCTTGCCGGTAGCGAGCATGTCGTAGGAGTCGACGAGCTGCTGTGAGGGGCTGTCGCCGGTTTTGTAGCAGGCGTGCTGCGGGGTTCCCCACACCCAGTAGTACCAAGCTCCACGGGTGTCGTCGCGGAAGTTAGATTGCCAGATGGTTTCCTTGTCGATAGGGTCGGCAGCCACGCTTCCGTTTTGGGCGAAGTATTCGCCGTAAGCGCAGTTGTAGCAGAAGTTGCCTTTAGCGTCTTTCTGATGCCGTTCGGTGTATAGTTCGTAACCGTTGTCGCGGAGTTGCTTCAGGCAGTCTTTGTTGATTGTGTATGCCCAGTCCCAGAGGTTTTCGTCGCCGCAGTAAAGAGTTGAGGCGGCGAACAGAGCGGCTTGCGAGCGGATGGCCATAGCAACGGCCTTTGATACGCGCATATAGTCGGCGTCGGTGGTAATGTGCCATGGGAAGTTTTGCTCTTGAATGGCTCGTTCGCAGTCGTCGACGATGAATTTGAGGATTTCGACACAAGAACTTTTACGCATTTGGGAGTAATCGTAGTCGAAAGGGAGCTCTTCGGTGACTAGTGGTAGCGCGCCATACCATTTGAGGAGCTGGAGGTAGAAGAAAGCACGGAGGGTGTAGATTTCACCTTTCCAACGGCTGCGGTTGGCTTCGTCGTTGACGGCGCAGGTTTCGACGTTGGCGAGCATCACGTTGCAGTAACGGATCTGTGTCCAGTAGTTTTCCCAGTAGTTACCGTCGGCGGGCTGGCCGTTAACGTTACGCCAACTGTTGTTGTCGACGGGGTTGAACGAAGCGCTGCCTTGTCCTTTATAAACGAGGATAGGGCCCTGGCTGTTGACGTCTTCGGGCGAGTATGATTCGTCGGTGAGAGCTGTGGGGTAGTTTTCGAACCAGAAATAGCGTCGACCTTTCAGAGGGAGGTTGTTGTAGCAGTTGCTCATGTATTGTTCGGCGAGATCAGCGTCGGCAAACACTTCGTCCATTGACAGTTTGCCGTCTGGGGTCTGGTCGAGAGAGTCTTGGCACGAAGAGAGCCATGAGAATAATGCCAACGCAGCTATGATAAATATCTTTTTCATATCGTTGTGAGTTAATATCGTTGGTTTAGAATTGCAGCGACAGGCCACAGTTGATGGTTTTGGTGATAGGATATGTGAGGACGCCGCTTTGTTCCGGGTCGAGGTAGTCGACGCGAAGGTTGTTCCAGGTGTGGAGGTTTTCGGCTGAGAAATAGACTCGGACGTTAGAAGCTCCGAACTTGCGGGTTACTGAAGCGGGGATTGTGTAGCCCAGTTCGAGGTTCTTCAGGCGGATGAACGAGGCATCCATGATGTAGTAGTCGTTGGTGGTGTGGCTTGTCGATTGCGAGTTAGCCAGACGCGGGTGGGTGATATCTTCGCCGGCGGCATAGCGTTCGGCAGTCCAACGGTTCAAGTGCATGTCGGAGAAGAATTTACCGCCGCCTGACTCTTCGAATATGCCCCATCCGCTGTAGTATTTGGAGTATTTGCCGACTCCCTGGAACATTATAGAGAAGTCGAACCCGTAAGCTTCGATGTTCATGCCGAATCCGTAGCTGATTTTTGGGAGCATCGATGAGTATCCGATTGGGGCTTGGTCTTTGTCGTTGATTTTACCGTCGCCGTTTAGGTCTTGGTATATGAAGTCGCCGACTCGTGGTGAACCGATTTCGTATTTGAGGCCGGTTTTCTCCATGTCTTCTTCGGAGTTGAAGAATCCGTTGCCTTGGCGTCCGGTTTCGGGGTCGTAGCTGTAGTCGATGAGGTATCCCCAGCATTGGCCGAGCGAGAAGCCGGTGGTGCGGTAGCGGTAGAAGTATTCGCTGCTGTACATAGCCTCGTCGTATTCAATCACCTTGTTGCTGTTGTATCCGAAGTTGCCGTTGAAGCTGATCAGGAGGCGTTTGTTGATGGGTAGGGTGTAACGGGCGGTGATTTCGTAACCCTTGTTGTCAACCTTGCCCATGTTGACTTTCGGGAGCTGGCTTGAAGAGAGGCCGCCGATGATGGGCACAGTGTGGCGGTTGATGAGCACGTCCTTGCGGTGTTCGATATAGTAGTCGAATGAGATGTTGATGTTCTGGAGCAGGCCGAGGTCGATGCCGTAGTTCTGTTTCCAGGCGGTTTCCCAGGAGAGCTTGTTGTTTCCGATCATCGATTCGATGATTTTGCCGCCGTTACCGAGGCTTTGGATGTCCCAGCGCCAAACGCTGCTTGTGCCTTGCTGGATGTCGTCGAGGTAGAGGAATCGGGTGTTTCCGAGGCGGTCGTTGCCGACTTTACCGTACGATACGCGGAATTTGAGGTTGGAGAGGGTGTGCTGGAAGTCTTTCAGGAATTGTTCGTTCGAGACGAGCCAACCGGCGGAGAATGCTGGGAAGAAACCGAAGCGGTGTCCCTTTGCAAACTGTTCGGAACCGTTGTAACCCATGTTTACTTCAGCCATATAACGGCTGTCGAAGGCGTAGGTTGCGCGTGCCGATAGACCAACCACGTTGAATGGGAGGTATGGGCTTGAGTAGCTTGAGTCTTCGCTCACTTCGCGAATGTCGCGCTGGAAGAGGAGCATGCCGCTGACGTCGTGCTTTCCGAAGGAGCGGGTGTAGTTGGCTTGAATCTGGGCGTTGAGGAACCAGTTGCTGATGTCGCTGTAGCTGAGCGCCACTTGAGTGTCCTCGTCGTCTTGTCCGGTGAAGATGTAGTAAGGCTCGGGGTTGGCATCGATAGGGGTTCGCGAATAGTCGTAGTAAACCGGCGACTTGCTTCCGACGGTAGTGTGGGTGCCTCGTGATTCGAACGAAACGAGTCCTTTTAGCGAAAGACCTTTGGTGAGGAAGCTGAGGTCGATATTGAGCTGGGCGATAGCGTTGACACCGGAGTTGGTGGTCAGGCGGTATCCGCTTCGGTTGAGGTGTCCATAGCCGGCGTTGAGCGAGGTTGAGTTGTCGTGAACGGTTAGGCCTTCGCGTGCCGGGTGGAATGATGAACCGTCGTAGACGTTAAAGTCGGATATTGTAGTAGGCCCCGGGGCGGTAGGGCGTGAGGCGATAGCGCTGGCCCATACCACGTCGAATCCGCCGTTGGTTCGGTTGCCTTTTTCGATGAAGCTCGATACGTCGACCGAGGCTTTTACATACTGGCTGAATTTGTAGTCGATGTTCGAGCGGAAGTTGTATCGGTTGAGGGTTGAGTTGGCATTATATCCGAGTTGTTTTTTCGATTCGGTGTTAAGCATACCGCCTTGGTATAGGTAACCCACGTTGACGAAGTATTGCAGGCGCTCGGTGCCGCCGGAGATGTCGACGTTTGAGCGGACCATCGAAGCGTGGTCGCGCAGCAGGATGCTCTGCCAGTCGGTGTTGGGATACCAGTATCGGTCGACGTCGTTAGCCGGGCCTCCGCGGCCGTCGACCCACGATTTGAATTTGTCAAGCTGTTCATCGGAGAATTCCTGGGCTCCGTCTTCGTTGGCGCGGGCTTCGTTTGAGAGCACTGCGTGGGTGTAGGAGTCCATGTGTTTTGGGCGGTTGGTGTATGATTGAATGCTGTAGAGCACCGATGGGCGGACGGTCATCTTGCCGGCCTGGCCACGTTTGGTGGTGATAAGTATAACGCCATTGGCACCACGTACACCGAACACGGCGGTTGCAGATGCGTCCTTCAGAACCGAGAGAGTCTCGATTTCGTTCGAGTCGATTTCGCGGATGCTCTCGCGAGGCACACCGTCGACAAGAATTAGCGGGCTGGTGCCGTTGGTGGTGGCAGCACCACGCAGATACATAGTGGTGTTGTCGCGTCCCGGCTCGCCGCTGGTCTGTATGGTGGTCAGACCGGGCACTTTACCGGCGATAGCGGCGGCCACTGTAGGAGCCGAGCTCTTGCGGATTTCCTCGTCGTTGACCGAGGCCATGGAGCCTGTGACGGTGGCTTTCTTCTGCACGCCGTATGCCACCACGACCACTTCGTCGAGGATTTCGGTTTTTGGTTTCATGACCACTCGCGCGTTTGATTTCTCGGTTGTC